>JASFFJ010000729.1:0-3963 GCA_050124355.1 Desulfobacterales bacterium
GCCATAGCCCGTGCCGTCAAAGGACAGGCCGATGACCGCGCCCCCCAATTGGTGTTCGGCCATGCAACTGACAATGTGGGCGTGGTGGTGCTGCACCTGTATTTTATGGATAGCCGGCTGCTCCTGCGCGTAATGGGTGCTTAAATAGTCGGGATGCATGTCGTATGCGATGATGTCAGGTTTGATATCGAGAATACGATTTAAATGGGCAACGGTCAGTTTGAAAAAATCATATGTTGCCATGTTTTCAAGGTCACCGATGTGCTGGCTTAAAAACGCCATATTCCGCTTCGTGACGCAAATAGTGTTTTTAAGCTCGGCACCGCAGGCCAAAATCGGAGGCACCTCTTTTTTCAAAAAGACCGGCATGGGTACAAAACCTCTTGAGCGGCGGATGAACCGTTTTGCGCCGACCGCGTGTCTTACAATGGAATCATCGCTGCGTAAATAGATCTCGCGGTTGTGGATTAAAAAATAGTCGGCAATCTCGGCAAGCCGTTGGAAGGCGTCCTCATTATCGATGGCGATGGGTTCCTCAGACAGGTTGCCGCTGGTCATCACCAGGGCGGTGAATCCGTATTTCAGCAACAGGTAGTGCAACGGCGTGTAGGGAAGCATCACCCCAAAATACTTGTTTTGCGGGGATACAAGTTCTGAAATCGGGTTGGGAAATTTCTTTTTCAGCAACACGATCGGACGCTGGATGGATGTCAGTAATGTTTCCTCTTCCGGTCCGACACGGGCAAACCGAAGAACGCTCTCGATGTCATAAGACATAACGGCAAATGGCTTTTCTTCACGCATTTTCCGGCGCCGTAGACGCTTGACGGCCCCGGAGTTGGCGGCATCGGCCGCCAGGTGATAACCGCCAAGGCCTTTGATTGCCAGAATTGAGCCCTGTCTTAAAAGCTCTGCCGTTTTCTCGATAGGGTTCTCGGTCGATATTTGGTTGAGACGATTGTCCCATAGGGAAACATGGGGCCCGCACTTCGCACAGGCATTCGGCTGAGCATGAAACCTGCGGTTGTGGGGGTCATCGTATTCGGCTTGACAGCGCGGGCACATTGTAAAGGACCGCATGGAAGTTTTGGGACGATCATAGGGAATGTCGTCGATGATCGTGTAGCGGGGCCCGCAATTGGTGCAGTTGATAAACGGATAATGATAACGCCGATCGTCGGAATCGAGCATTTCAGCCCGGCAATCGTCACAAACCGAGACATCCGGTGAAATCAAGGTAGACCTTTTAGATTTGCCGACACTCTTTTTAATGGCAAAATCGGTGAACTGCCTTACGGATTCACTTCGCTCGGAAATGTCAACAACGTAAGCCAGGGGTGGACTTTTGGCGGCAAGATCGGCTTTAAAAGAGGTGATCTGTTCGGGGGTACCTTCGATATGGATGGACACTCCTGAAGAGGTATTGGCCACTTCTCCTTTCAGGCCATATTGCTCGGCAAGCTGATAGACAAAAGGTCGAAAACCGACACCCTGAACAATGCCGTTTACTTTCAACCGCTTAGCAACACAATTTTTGGTCATGATAAATACAAGAGCCCGTATTATTTAGCAATTTGACCTGCCTAAATAAAACGGGCGATTCCTAAATTCAAATTTCGCTATTCGTCATTTGTCATTCCATCACTGCCTCCTTCGACCAGTGCGGCGGCTTCTTTTAGGAATTTAATGGTTTCCAGGGCTGCGGCTTCATCTATTTTGTTAATGGCAAAACCGGCATGAACGATGACATAATCGCCAATCCCGACATCTTCAACAAGCAAAAGACTGGCTTCTCTTTGAACACCATCGACATCGATGGTAGCCATGTTATTTTCAATGCGGGTTATTTTGGAGGGGATTGCAAGACACATTATCCGTCATTCCTTTCTTATATTTTACGCCCAGACGCGTCAGTTCGGCCAGAACCATATCAATTACCGGTTCGACTTTGGCCTCAATAGGGGGGGTCAGTTCAAGACTCTGAGTTTCGATATCTTGCGGCTCTACCCCGATGATGACTGTTTGCGGGACCTTTTCCAAAGCTTGACACAGGGTCAGCGCCTCAAGAAAATCGACTTGGTGTAAAGAATTTTTGGCCCGAATCCTTTCTGGAATTTGATCGCCCTCCAACCGGTATAAGTCCCCGGGGTTTCCCTTGTTGCGGATGGCATCCACGACGATCAAATGGTCCGGCTTGGAAATAACCCCCAGCAAATTGATGCCCAGTACCCCCCCATCAACTAAAAGGACGTTGTCCGGAAATTCGAAACGCTTTTCCATTTTCTCGACCACTCGCACCCCGAATCCTTCATCGGTATAAAGGATGCAGCCGATGCCCAACACCATGATCTCGCTATCATATACTTCGTCGAAAGGATTTTCGCCAATTGTAGTCATATTTTCAATTTGTCCATCGTTAACTAATTACATATATTCGTAAATTTGGTGAATTATTTTTTCACCACAGAGAACACTGAGAGCTCAGAGAAAAGCTTAAAAATTTAATCCTCTGTGAACTCTGTGCTCTCTGTGGTTCATTTATGTTCAAATACGCAATCGAATTTCTGAAGTAAAGCACTAAATTTTCCTGGAAAATGTTCCAGGAAGGCACCGCACCGTATCCCGGATCGTCCTGAACAGTCGATGACCCTAAAATGCCACAGCCTCCCATAAAATTGGGAGGCTGTGAGATTTAAACCTAGATCAGAGGCTTCGCTCCGGCTGGAATGAGTCTAATTTGGATCTATACTCATAGCGCCTTGATCTTATACACCTCGTTGGAATCCGGGTCAATAACGTGCACACCACAGGCAATGCACGGATCAAATGAATGAACCGTTCTCAAAACCTCCAGTGGCTTCTTGGGATCGGCAACCGGGGTGCCGATCAAGGATTCTTCAACGGGGCCAAGCTTGCCGGCAGCATCCCGCGGACCTAAGTTCCAGGTCGACGGCACAACATATTGATAATTTTTGATCTTCTTGTCCTCTATCTGGACCCAGTGGCCGAGTGATCCGCGGGGAACATCATTGAGTCCAACACCCATGCCACTATCCGGCATTTCATAGGGCTGGTAGGTGCTGGTGTCGCCACTTTTAATATTTTCAATCAGCTCCCCAATCCACACTTGATTACGCTCACCGATGGCAATGGATTCAATACCGCGGGCAGCAGTTCTACCCAAGGTTGAAAACAAAGCTGCCGCCGGGACATCGAGGGTTTTTAGAACATTATCCACAATGGGTTTGATTTCTTTATGTCCGTTGGCATACGCCACCAGAACTCTGGCCAGTGGCCCGACTTCACAGGGCTCCCCTTCATAGCGAGGTGCCTTAAACCAGGTATACTGGCCGTCGCCAGGTTTGTATTTCGGATCCTCCTGCAGCGGTTTGGTTTCGCCTTCATATGGATGTTTGGCCTCACCTTTTTCATACCAGGCGCGTGTAACGTCCTCGGTCACCTTGTCCTGATGCGCCATTGACACGCCGCCGATATTGCGATTCTTAATGATACCTCTGGGCATGAAAAGGCTATCGGGTTCTTTATCGGTTTCAGGAAATTCGCCCCAGGCTAAAAAATTGCTTGTACCGCCGATTGCGCCCCAATCCTTGTAAAAGGACGCCACCGCCAATAGATCGGGAATGTATACGTTTTTAATAAAATCCTGCGTTTCTTTGGTGATATACAGAAATTCTGCAATACGGTCTGGGGTCAGATCCTTAACACAGGTGACACCACCGACAACCAGGGATTGAGGGTGTGGATTTTTGCCGCCGAATATGGCATGCATCCGGGCTGCCTTGGCCTGCAGCCGCAATGCCTCAATGTAATGGGCGGCCGCCATCAGATTCGCTTCAGGTGGTAGTTTGTAGGCGGGATGTCCCCAATAGGCATTGGAAAAAGGTCCCAGTTGACCGCTGTCGACAAAGGTTTGAAGGCGTTGCTGAACATTTTTGAAATACG
>JASFFJ010000730.1:0-3955 GCA_050124355.1 Desulfobacterales bacterium
AGCCGGCAGGAGGGTCACATGTCCAAAAAACCGTTATTGATCGCCGATCCGTTTCCCCAATCCTGGGGCAATATTTTCACGAACCATGACCGCCGACGGCTCGAGGAAATGGTGTCCATCAAATATTCAGGAGATCATAAAATGGCGGACGTGATATTTGATGGTGCCCTGCCCGACGCGGTCGCGGTGGTGGGACAAACCGCAATGCCCAAAGAGCGCCTGGAGAGGGCCAAAAAGCTGAAAGTGATATTCAACGTTGAGGGTAATTTTTATCAGAACATCGATTACGAGTTTTGTTTCAGGAACCATATTTACGTCCTTAATTGTGGGGAAGCCTATGCCCTGGCTGTTGCTGAAATGGCTCTGGGATTTGCGTTAGACCTTGCCCGCAGCATTTCCAGGGAGGACAGATATTTCCGCGCGGACAAAGAACGATATTTATTCGAAGCCGGAAAGGATGCGATTCTACTTTCAGGAGCGCAGGTCGGCCTGATCGGGTTCGGTAATCTGGGCCGGGCCTTGAGACCTCTTTTGGCGCCCTTCCACTGTGATGTCAAAGCCTACGATCCGTGGCTGCCGGAAAGTGTGCTCAAAGAACATGGCTGTGAACCATCTACCCTGGAAGATCTGCTTTCGACAAGCAGGTTCATCTTCGTACTGGCAGGCGTAACCAACGAGAACCATGAATTCTTAGGGAAAAAAGAATTCGAGCTCATTCAACCGGGCTCTGTTTTTCTGCTCATGAGCAGGGCGGCTGTGGTGGATTTCGACGAACTCACCAAAAGAGTCGCCAAGGGACAATTCAAGGCGGCAAGTGATGTGTGGCCATCCGAGCCCCTGAGCACAGATCATCCGGCTCGCAGTATCGAAGATTTCCTGCTTTCACCTCACCGAGCGGGCGCCATTCCCCAGGCCTTTCATAAAATCGGACAGATGCTCGTCGACGATCTGGACCTGATTCTGAAAGACTTGCCGCCGGTGAGAATGCAGCCGGCGAGGCGCGAGACGGTGGCGCGATTTTGCAGCCGCCCCGCCGGTTGAGAAAGAGGAAAAAAGGATGAATAGCTCTGCTTTGCTATATTTGGCTATACGTCAATCCTCTTTTATGGCCAATTGATATAGTTAAATAAAAGAATGACTAAATTGCCCAAAATGACTAAAATGACTAAAATTAAGGAAACGCTACGCTCTATCTGTTTTTATAAAATAGATAGAATACCACAATTTTAGCTCATTTTAGTTCATTTCAAATTTTAGCTCATTTTCTTGATTAAAATGCAATCTACTGAAATTATTAGATTAATTTCTGGTTAGGTAAAATGACAAAGTGGGCTTATTATTGATTCTTTAATGATCGATCGAGGCTGAAAAAGGGTTTGACAAGGTCGCGTCATTATGTGATGTTAGCGCTAACAATCTTGATTGGGATAGGCCATTTTGGTGGGTTTGGCTGGCAGCACAAAAAAGGCTGGCAAGTAGGTTGGTCCGTTTTGATGAGCAGATACGCTGCTTACATAGCTGACTAAATCGGGAATAAGAGAACCAAATTTCTTTTATTTGGAACCAAGCCGATAGATGGAACCAAAGTGAATGAGAGTTTGAAAATCCTGGAAGCCAGGGGAATCACGAAATACTTCGGCGCGATCACCGCGCTGGACAATGTCGATTTCCATGTGGATTACGGCGAGGTGGTCGGCGTGGTCGGCGACAACGGTGCTGGAAAGTCGACTCTCATGAAGATACTTTCAGGACTTTACAGACCGAGCAACGGCCATTTGGTTTTCGAAAGTAAACCGGTGAAATTCTCGAGCCCCCGGGAGGCGCGAAATATCGGCATCGAGATGGTGTATCAGGATTTTGCACTGGCCGGTAACTTGCCCATATTCGAAAACATCTATCTCGGACGCGAACCCGGGCGCTCCTTACTGGGCATGACCCTGGTGGATCGCAAACGGGCGCGGGAAATGGCGCACGAGCATTTAGAGCGGCTTCAGATCCAGGTGAAGAGCGTCGATCAAAATGTCGAGGAGCTATCCGGCGGCCAGCGGCAGGCAGTGGCGATCGCCCGCGCCACCGCTTTCGATGCCCGGCTGGTGATCATGGACGAGCCTACCGCCGCCCTGGCGGTCAAGGAAGTCGGGAAAGTGTTCGAATTGATCTTCAGATTGAAGGAAAACGGGATCAGCGTGGTCATCATCAGCCACCGCATGGACGATATATTTTACGTTTGCGACCGGGTGATGGCCCTTTTTCACGGTTCAAACTTTGCGGAAGCCCCTATTTCCAAAACAAATCGAAACGAAGTGATCGGCTGGATCATGGGAACCAAGGGCCATACCGAATCGTTGGCCCACGATCGGGTGACCTAGCATGACCAATAATCGGGCCGGGTTGAGGCAACTTCTGGAGCGCTATGGAATCATCATTGTTGTGGCCGTGATGATGATCGTTCTGCATTTCCTGCAACCGGATGTTTTTCTCTCTTTGAGAAACATCACGAATATTTTCAAACAAATCGCCACGAATTCACTGCTGGCCCTGGGCATGTTCCTGGTGATCCTGACGGCCGGCATCGATTTGTCGGTAGGATCGGTGATGGCGCTTTCGATGGTGACGCTGGCCGTTGCCAGCGCCGCGGGGTGCCCCTGGTTTGTCGCCATATTCATTTCTCCTTTGGTGGGGATGATCTGCGGCCTGGTCAACGGACTGGGGTTAACCTGGCTGCGCCTGCCGCATCCGTTCATCATGACGTTGGGAATGTTGAACATCGCCCGTGGACTTACGAATCTTGTTTCCGGCGGCGCACCGGTCAGCGGCCTGTCCGACACGATTCGGTTCCTCGGTTACGCGCGTATCAATCTTAGTGGCATTTTGGGGGTAAGACTGTATCTGCCGGTCAGCATGTTGGTATTGATCGTCGCTTATATCCTTGTATCCATCTTTTTGAAGAAGACCTCGGTCGGCCGACACATCTACGCGGTGGGCGGCAACCCTCATGCCGCCCGCGTCAGCGGCGTCAACGTCGACCGTATCCTGGTATTTGTTTATATGCTCTGCGGTTTTTTCGCAGGTCTGGCCGGGCTGTTGCTCGTCGGTCGCACCGGATCAGGCTTCCCGAACGCCGGTCTGTCAGCAGAGCTCGATGCCATTGCCGCGGTGATCATCGGCGGTGCGAGTTTCTTCGGCGGCCGCGGCACGGTCTTGGGTGTGTTTGCCGGGGTTTTCATCATGGGGCTACTTCGCAACGGGCTCAACTTGATGAACGTCAGCGTTTTCTGGCAGCAGGTACTTATTGGTTTCGTGATCATTCTGGCGGTCTACATTGACGTTTTGCGTCGCCGTGCGGCCGTCCGGACGTGATCCAGTGTGAATAGCGAGCCGGGACGAACGTCTCAGTCGCCGTTCTCGTTTAAACCCTATAGAGACGGGAAATAAAGGAGGGAAATCATGAAAAAATCTTTTGCAATCGCGTTGGCAATGACCCTTGTTTTCTCGGCAATGGCGGTAAATGCCGAGACAATTCTACTTAGCATGAAAGGCCCGGGCGCCGGGAACCCATTTTGGGCGGCGGTGGAAAAAGGGGCTCGTGAGAAGGCCAAGGAAATTGGCGTCGACCTGGTGGTACTTGCGCCACCGCAGGAATCGGACATCACGTCCCAAATAGCCCAGATCGAAGATCAGATGACCAAGGGGGTTGACGGCATCGCCCTGGCCCCGACGGATCCGGACGCCCTCGCCCCGATCGTCGATGAAGCACTGGCGGAAGGTACCAAGGTCGTCTTCGTTGACACGAACGGTAAAAACGAAGGGGTCACCTTTATCGGCACGAACAATGAAATGGGGGCCAAGCTAGCCGCAGACTACATTTGCAAGAATGTGCCCAAGGGATCAGACGTCGCCATTTTACAGGGCATTATCGTGCAGTCCACCGGCCGATTCCGCGCCGACGGCTCTC
>JASFFJ010000731.1:0-3952 GCA_050124355.1 Desulfobacterales bacterium
GACAGGTTGGAGTGATGGAGTGATGGAATAACGGGAATGATCTATCTCACAATACTCCATTGCTCCATGTTTCAAAGGTTCTGGTTTCAGCCTTCTGGGTCCCGGGGTTCAAGTGGTTAAGGTTTCAAGTGTCAAAAGAAAGGTTTCAGGTGTCAGAGTTCAGCCCGCCCTGGTGCAATATGACGGATTGCTAATGTTCATTGCAAGAGATCCCAATAAGACCTTATCCTCCAGATTCATGCAAAATTAGGTCTGGGCCAGGGGTTTCAGTCGAATAGGAGTTTAATTGATTTCTGACGCCCGACACCTGACACCTTGAAAGTTGAGCCCTGCTTCGATCGGTTCAGGCTTAAAAAAAAGAGGGGATAATTCTATCTTCTACCATTTTGTTGGGTTTTGCTGATAGCACAAAAATAGCTGACAAGTAGGTTGGGTTGAGGAACGAAACCCAACAAATGATATCGGGATGATCAACCCAACCTACGAATAGGCACTGGCCGATGTCAGAACCAATCCCGAAAAATTGGCGGGGAGCGGATCAAGCTCGCCATAGGAGGCATTTATGTTTGGAATCGGCATACCGGAACTTATCATCATTATGGTCATTGTCCTGATTATTTTTGGCGCCGGGAAGCTGCCCGAAATCGGCGCCGGGATGGGAAAAGCCATAAAAAATTTCAAAGGCGCAACGTCTGAAATCGAAAACAAGGAGACATCCTGAGTACACTGCCGGTCTAACGAAAAATGTGAGATCACGCTTTTCCAAAAACGATTTCACCGCAGAGTCGCGGGAGTTCGCAGAGTAAGGTTCATTTTATCAGAATTCCTGGGAGGGGAATTCTGATAGAGAGCAAACTATTTAAATTCGGTGGCTTTGAGATTACTCACACAGCCTAACCATATCTTTTTATAGGAAGAAGGAAAAATAAGCAGCCGCTCAACGTATTGCAGTCCAAAAACCCTCCTTTTTCAGTTTTTTTTGGTACTTTTTGGGGTTTTTCTGCAATTGTGAAAATGTTAAGAATACCACAAATCACCGATTCCCGACATGATCAAGGAGCCCTCAGGCCTGCCTGATGAGATGAGAAGTCACGGAACCCGTGTCCAGTTGAAGGCAACGATCCTCAAAAGCGGCGGTGACGACAGCTTTGGTCCGCATGACCAAGGCTATTCCCATAACTATTGATCGCCATTTAAAGGTATAGGGGTAAACCCATGAAAACTTTCTCCGTAATCCACCTTCTGCTCTTGGTCGGTGCAACCATCGATCTGATTTTTCTTGCAACGCCGGTGTTCTCCCAGGACGGTGAAAAAATTCAAGAGTTGCAGCGTGTTATTGAAGCGCAGCAGAAACAGAACGAGGCCCAGCAGAAACAGATTGAAGCTCAACAGAAGCAGCTCGAGGCACAAAAGCAGTTGCTGCAAGACCTTCAGAAACAGATGGAGATCCTGGTCAAGGATGCGGATTCCGAAGAGGTGCCCGTTGCCGCCGAGAAACCCACTGAAAGGCCGGCGGTGGCTTCCACCAAAGCGCAACCGCCCGGTGAAAAGGTCGTTACCTCGGGTGGTGGAAAGCGGGTCAAGCTCGCCCTCTCAGGACAAGTCAACCGGGCTGTAAACATCGTCGATGATGGAAAAGAAACCGATGCTTACTTCGTCGACAACGACAACAGCGAAAGCCGTGTCCGCTTTGACGGCGCCGCCAAGGCTACTGACGACTTGACCCTTGGCACCAGAATTGAACTCACAATTGGTCCGAATTTGGCCGGACAAGTCAACCAGAACAACCAGGAGACCAACAACATTTTTGACCAGCGCTGGACAGAGGTGTCTCTTGACAGCAAGCGCTTCGGCAAGCTTTCCCTGGGCAAGGGCGCCACGGCATCCTACGGCAGCGGCGCAGTTGATCTGTCCCGAACCGCCGTGATCTCCTACGCGACCATCTCGGACACTGCCGGGGGGATGTTGTTCCGACAAACCTCCGATGACGATCTCACGAATGTCAACATCGCTGATGCCTTCAACAGCTTTGACGGCTTGAGCCGGAAAAACAGGGTGCGCTACGACACGCCCAGTTTTTATGGTTTCCACCTCGCCGGCTCGGCCATCAGTGATGAGCGCTATGATGCAGCTTTGTTTTGGGGGGGTCAAGGCTATGGCTTCAAGGCCGCCGGTGCCGCGGCTGTCGCCGATCCCAACGAGGACAGCGCCGACTTACAATACAACGGCTCCTTTTCGCTACTGCATGAGAATACCGGCTTGAATCTCACCCTGTCATCCGGTTTTCTGGACCGTGACAACCAGAGCGACCCCAAAAACTTTTACGCCAAGCTTGGGTGGCTGACGAGGTTCTTTTCTTTCGGCACGACGGCGTTTGGCGTCGATTACACGCGATCACTGAATCTTCCCACGGAAGATGACGACGGCTATTCGATTGGTGCCGCGGCGGTCCAGCTATTCGAGGAGTACGGCACTGAGGTTTATGGGCTATATCGCCTTCACTCACTCGATCGGGACGTTGAGCCCGGCGTCCACGACATCAACGTGGTATCGATCGGTGCAAGGGTGAAGTTCTGATGCGTACTTTCACATAGCGAGGATTGAAATGGAACGCCCAAATATTCTCAAAAAATTCAGACTTGAACGGATTGGATTGTTTGCTATTGTCACCTTTTTTGTCTTCACGGGATCGTTGCAGGCCGAGCCAATTGCAGGTAAACCCCCTTTGACGGTGGTTAGTAGGGGTGGGGCTTATACGAAAAGCCAGATGCTGGCCTTTGTTAACCCATACCGGGAAATGAAAAACCGTTGGGTGAATGTGGAGGACCATAATGGGGGGTTGGCACAGATTCGTAAGCAGGTCGGTTCACTCAACGTCAAGTGGGACGTGGTAAACATTGAGATTGGTGATTCGATTAGGGCCTGTAAAGAGGGTTTGTTAGAAAAAATCGATCACGCTGTCCTTGGAAGATCAGCGGTCGATGATTTCTATCCGGAAGCCCTTGAAGATTGTGCAGTCGGCCAAACTATTGGTGCGACGGTGATAGCCTACAATCCCGATCACCTATCTTCAGCAAAGCCCTCTAAGGTTGCCGACTTCTTCGATCTCGAGAGATTCCCCGGTGCTCGCGGATTGCGCAACTCTCCGGTGGGCAATCTGGAATGGGCCTTAATGGCGGATGGGGTCCCCGTTGATCAAGTATACCAGGTGTTGTCGACCGATTCCGGCGTGGATCGCGCTTTCAAGGTACTCGATCGAATAAAAGAGAATATTGTGTGGTGGGAGGAGGGTTCCCAACCTTTAGAGCTTCTCCTTAATAGGAAGGTGGTGATGACCTCCGCCTATAGCGGCCGAATCTTTAATGCTATCAAGGATCGTAGTGAAGACCTTGCGATTGTATGGGATGGGCAGGTACGGGATGCGGAGGTCTGGGTGATCCCCAAAGGAACAGCTAATCTTAAAGAGGCACTTGATTTTATTGTCTTTGCAAGCGATCCGAAGCGCATGGCTGTTCACGCAGAACTCAACGCGTATGCGCCTGTTCGTAAGTCTGCGATGGCCTTCATCGACGATAGTGTCCGAAAATACCTTCCCACTGCAAAGGAGAATGTTGGCAATGCCCTCCGAATGGGTTATAAATGGTGGACCACCAACGAGCAAGCGATAGAGATAAAAGCACGTTTTGAGCAATGGCGGGTTGAAAAACCCTGGCGTTATAATTTCAATCCGCCCGACGAGAGTTAAACGAGCTTTCAATATCAAATGAAAAAATAGAAGTTTAGAAGTTAAGAGGCTGGAGGTTGATTGGGTTGATGAACCCAGAAGATAGAGGGCAGATGACGGATTACAGAAGACAGGTTTCAGGTTTCGGGTGTCAGGTGTCAGAGGACAGAGGGCAGATGACGGAAGTCGGAGGTCAGAAGTCAGAAATTAGAAATTGGAAATTAGAAG
>JASFFJ010000732.1:0-3951 GCA_050124355.1 Desulfobacterales bacterium
TGGTAGCAATTCTGGAAGCTGCTGCACGGTCGATGGCACAGGGGGGCACCATGGAGAAAGTCCATGATGGGCCGGATTAGGTGGTGAATATTGGGCAACACAACCATTGCGCGAAAGCGGGTGAACGGTGTTATTTTTGAATTTTCAATTTAAGCTGATCTGAGTCGTGCGAGGACACAACAGTGGATATGAAGCAGTTAAGAATTGCGATGTTCAGCATTCATTCCAATCCCATCGGAGAGTTGGGAACGGAAGATACCGGCGGTATGAGTGTTTACATCCGTGAACTCGCTCGTGAACTTGGAAGACGTGGTCATCGGATCGATGTTTTCACGCGTCGCCTCAACGGCAGGCATCGGCCGGTCATCGATCTTTTTCAGAATGTACGCCTGGTTCATCTCGACCTTCCGAATAACGGCAACCTCTCCAGGTTGGGGTTTTATCCGTATTTACCCGATCTTTTTAAATCCATCGAGAAATTCAAGTCCCGCGAAGGCCTGGCCTATGATCTTATTCACAGTCATTATTGGTTGTCCGGTCGATTGGGAAGTTGGGCTCAGGAGCGCTGGGACTGTCCCCATCTCGTCATGCTGCATACGCTCGGTGAGGCCAAAAAGCGAACGGGTGTGGGTCGGCCGGAATCCGAACTTCGCATTGCAGCCGAAAAAGAACTAGCGGATACCTGCCATCGTATTTTGGCCCCTACCGAACGGGAAAAGAGCAACCTGGTGCGCTACTACAGGATTGACGAGGAGAAGATCGGCGTCGTACCGTGTGGTGTCAATCTGGATCTTTTCCAACCTGAACAAAAGCAGGTCACCCGCAAAGAATTGGGTTTTGAGCGCGATGAGATTATCTTGTTAAATGTCGGTCGGTTCGAGCCTTTGAAAGGTATTGACAGGCTTCTGGAGGCAGTCGATTATCTTCGCGACCAAGAGCGTCTTCGGCTGGTCATTGTCGGCGGCGATGGTAGTGAGGCTCCCGAGTCAAAAGCCTTGAGGCAAAAAGCCAAGGATTTGGGAATTGAAAATAAGATTACTTTTGCCGGACGAATAGAGCAAAGGTATTTGCCGCTGTATTACAGTGCCGCGGATGTGTTGGTAATAGCCTCCCATTATGAGAGCTTCGGTCTGGTCGCTTTAGAGGCTTTGGCATGCGGCCGGCCGGTGGTTTCCACCCCCGTGGGCGCGATGGAAAGTCTCATTGAGCGAAGTCAGGCAGGATACGTCGTCAACGATTGCCTGCCCCTATCCCTGGCCGAAGGTATTCAGTCAATTATCAACAGCTCGGCGTTGCCGCAGGCGGATACGATTCGTAACTCCGTCCTCGCGTACAGTTGGTCCAATGTTTCGGCGGCGATTCTAAGGGAATATGAGACTGCCATACGGCACCAAGCTTTAGAAGAAGACCACCGGGTACCTGCACGAGCCTCCTGTGGATGACCGTGGCTTGGCTGGTGAAACCCCAATTCGAATATGATGTGTATACGGAGGCCTAATGACGGTGTTTTTAAAAACAGACGCTTGACGCCGTCAAAGCGGAACCCGGAGGTTTTTGAGTCTGGCAATCCCGGCTGTAGCCAAATAAATTAATAATCCGCCAGAAAAAAGAAGCAAAAGAGATAACAGAAGTCCACCGATAAATATTAACTTATGAAATGCAATTAATAACAATATCAGTCCAAGACAAATAAAAACCCATTCAACTAACTTTATCGAAAGCTCCTTTATGCTTTGTTTAAACGACCTGCCAGGCCAAAATCCAATTGGATTCACCTTTGAGATAAAGGCCTTAAGGGTATCTTCCTCGTTGGGCTTTCCCCAATAAACACCGACCAACACTCCCAAAAAACTTAAAAATGAGGTTAAAATCAAACGAAACTCATAAGTAATATCTGTAAATAAAGCAAAAGAAGCACCGGCTAGAATTCCTGCGGCAATTGCAATAAATTCGGCATCCGCATTTATCCGCCACCAGAACCATCTCAATAACGTCGGAATTCCGAATGCAGCCCCAATTGTTGCGACGGCTCTCCACCCTTTTTCGATTGTTCCGATATAAAAGCTGATTATCAATGATACTAAAAGAAAGAGGACGACCGCCATTCTGGCGACGCTAATCTGAACTTTATCCGAGACCCCTGGAAAAATTTTCATGAGCCAATCGTTGACAATATATGAAGCTCCCCAATTAATGTGTGTATCGACAGTGCTCATAAATGCGGCCAATAGACTCGCCAAAACGAGTCCTAAAACTCCTGAGGGAAGAAGAAAATCCATTAGAATCGGATAAGCGCTCTCTCTATCTTTTAAAATATATTCGGAGCTTTCAATCATATATACATCCTGCCCCAGCGGCAAAATGATCAGGGCGACAAGCCCCACTATGAACCATGGCCAAATTCGGATGAGATAATGAAAAAAAAGAAAAAGAATAGAAGCTTTTTTTGCATCATTAGCGTTTTTTGTGGTCGCAAGTCGTTGCATTATGTAACCGCCACCATCCGAGTCGATTGCGGAAATTGATTGAACCAACAAGTAAACTGCAAAAAGTGACCAACCCATCTCGAGTGTGCTTATCCAGCCTGCTTGTGAAGGGAATAAATCAAGAAATTGGTGACTTTCTCCGTAAATTGCATCCAAGCTGTGAGATAAGCCACTTTGCCCTCCGACATAATTCCAGGCATTAATGGCAAGCCACACTCCCCCAACAAGCGTAAGTATGAATTGAATAAGATCTGTCAGGATAACCCCGCGAATCCCTCCTAGCGATGAATATATGGCGATAATCAAAATTATCAACACCAAGGTAATAGCCTCATTGGTTGATCCGGATTTTGCGATTGCCGGCCACGCCTTGCTAAAAAATTCAAACACGCCGGGAAACCATTTTTCCCAATAAAAAAAAATATTTGATATTTTTAACATTGCTCTGAAAACCCAGGCAAGGATGATGCAGTTTAGCAGGATACCACTTACTCCGGCTCTTAGCAGCCGGAGAGCCTCTTTTCTTTTTCCGGAATACCTGATTGAAATAAACTGAGCATCTGTCAATACCCCGGTTTTTCGCCATGCAGCGGCGAAGAATATGATCACCGCGGAGTGAATGCCCATCCAGGGAAGCCAGAGCCAATTTCCAGATAAACCTTTGTTAGCAATAATGCCACATATCGCAAGGGGGGTATCGGCTGCATAAGTAGTGGCGACAATCGAGATGCCGGCCAGCCACCAGGGAATATTTCTTCCGGCTAGAAAGTACTCTTCCCTATTTTTCCCTGAAATCTTGCGGAATAAAAATCCAACTAGCAGAACAAAAATTAAGTATGCAAGTATTATCCCGAAATCTATCGGCTTTAATCGCATCTATATACAAAGTTCTTTCACAAATCAGCGACCACCAGCAGCGCCTGGACCCGGCCCCATCGAGGGGCCATCCCCACACCTCAGATTACCTCTGCTGCTGGTCGCTGATTTTACATTGATATTTTAATTTTTATTGTTATAAGGTATCATCATTATTATCGATGTAACTAAGGGGTTTATCAGCCTTGCACCTCGAAGGCAAGCGCTTATTACCGTTGCGGATTTAGGGTGATTTGAACAGGTATTACCATCCGAAACTTAATCACGTCATGGCCGGAATTTTTATAACCGGTGCGAAATATTGCGGTGGGCACAAAATCCATAGACAGATATTCCATTTTTTTCGCCGCCTCTGCAGCACTCATGATGGTGGCGCACCTGCAAGGTGGCAAGACCGTAAGGGACGCTTTTTTTCTTTCCAACTTTGATGTCACTGACCTGCCCAAAATGATGATCGCAACAGCAGTGTTTTCGACGATTGCTGTTGTCGCCTTTTCTCGGGTACTTTCCAAATTCGGGCCGGTTCGGTTTACCCCTCCGTTGTTTGTTTTCAGTGGGATCATTTCGGTTGGGGAATGGGTGGGAATGG
>JASFFJ010000733.1:0-3946 GCA_050124355.1 Desulfobacterales bacterium
AAAAGCAGCTGCATAAAAAATTCATGGAATTAGAAAAGGCTATCGATCAGGCTCTGGAGGCAGTTCAAACCCTCGGGCCGCCGGCTGAGGAAAAACCCAAAGAACCTTCCGCAGAATCAATGGCAGACCTCCCGATAGAAATGTTAAAAGAAGTAATCGATCCTATCAACGCGGCGGCTAAATTGGGGGATGTGATGCAAATTAAGTCAATTGCTGAAAAGTTGAAGTCAGAGTCCGATGCCATGGCCCCCGTCTGTGACGACCTAATCCGATTGGCGGAAGATTTTGACTTTGATGGTGTCCAGAAACTTTTGCTTGACCTCGAAAGCTAAACCGGGTGAATTAGGCCCTAATTGCCTTCACTGTTATATTTTTGCCAATACACTGAATAGCCCAAAAACCTCAGGAGTTGTTGTCGTCAGCCGCGGCGTTTTTATTTCCTTGCCCCTGATCTGTCCTTTGTAATATATTCTATTTTTATATTGAAGGCGCTGTGGAAGCGACTGACTCAGACTCATGGGCTAAAGGCCGCGAAATAATGATAGACTCGAAACAAAACCGTGAAAAAAGGGACGTTGTCCGAAGAAAGTCAGATCGTTCAATTATACGCCAGAATGAGCGTCTGAACCAACTTTATGAAGTTGGGCAGATTATCACATCTGAGATAAATCTGGATATTCTTTTTGAAGTAATCATTAAACAAACAAATGTGATTCTAGGTACAGAAAGGAGTACAGTATTTTTACATGATCCAGCACAAGATGAGCTCTGGTCGTTTGTAGCAACCGGTATGGGCAGGAATAAAATTCGTATTCCGGCGGATAAAGGTGTGGCCGGTTTGGTATTTTTAACAAAAAAGCCTTTGAGAATTAATGATGCTTACGCTGACGCCCGTTTCAGCGCTGAGATAGATGAGAGCTCAGGCTTTATAACCAGAAATATCCTCTGCATTCCCTTATTCAACCGCAAGAAAGAATGTATTGGTGTAATTCAAGCCCTAAATAAAGCTAGCGAGGATTTTAATGAGCAGGACCTAGAAATTTTCTCCTCAATTGGAAACTATATTGCTATTGCTTTAGAAAATTCGAGACTTTATGAAGATATCAAAAAATACACCAATAAACTTGAACAAACACTCTCACAGATTGAAAAGCTAGAATATGTTAAAAGCCAATTGACCAAATTCGTTCCTTCTTCGGTATCCAAATTAGTTGAACTAAACCCCGATACTGAAGCTTTTGAGAAGGAGTCGATGGATGTATCGATTCTGTTTATTGACATTCAGGGATTTTCGAGTATCACAGAAAATTTAGATCCTCGAATTGTCAATGATATGGTGGAGACCCATTTTTCGAAATATTTGGAGTGCATCATTCGACATGGTGGTGAAGTCAATGAGACATCCGGCGATGGGCTAATGGTCATTTTTAAAGAAGATACTCAAAAGCATCACGCCAAAGAGGCTGTTATTGCCGGTCTGGAAATTGCTTCTGAAAGCCAACGCCTGAATAATCAAGGCTCATTCCCATGGGGGGAGGTGGGTTTGCATTTGGGAATAAATTCCGGAGAAGCCCTGGTTGGATTTACGAAAATGAAAAGCCTGGCGGGGGAACGATACACTTATACCGCTTCAGGCTTGACAACTGTCCTGGCATCGCGTATTGGCGCCCTTTCAACTAAAACACGGCTTTACGTAGGCGCAGAGACTTTAAACTTAATCAAGGAGCATTGTGATTACGAATTTATTGGCGAAGAGAAAGTAAAGAATATCAGAGAATCAATCCCAATTTATTGGATAAAAAAAATTACGTCATAAAACCAAACTAAAATTATTATTTTGTCTTCATCACCCAAACGCCATGCCAATCACTAAGCTCTGTGCTTAAAAGTTTCTGACATTTTTTGGTATAGGCCGCTGCGGCAGTATCATGTTCTTGAATTTCAGCAAATATTTTTTCCCCATGTTCAATATCGCCTTTATAAAATAGTGCTAACCCCTTGTTAAACCTATTAATAATATCCTTCTTGACTTCATATTCTTCCGAGAACATGGGCTCATAAACAGCAACTGGCTCATGGCGTCCTACAACAGTCAAACGCGCCAACTCGCGCAACACGAATTGTTTTTTTACCAAATCACAAGTTGACTGAGAAATCATTGTATACGTACCAAATTGTTTGTTGGCCCCCTCCAGTCTAGCTGCTAAATTTACAGTATCTCCAATGACAGTATAGTCGAAACGGGTGCGTGATCCGAGGTTACCAACTACGGCACTTCCAGTATTTATGCCGATACGCATATGCATATCCGCTCCGATTCGGCTCCTAAATGCGGGACGCATTTCTGCGAGTCTTGCTTGACATCGCAGTGCAGCACGGACAGCCTTGACGGCATGGTCTTTGACCTCAAGCGGTGCATTCCAAAAAGCGATAATTGCATCACCTTCAAATTTATCAATGGTCCCCCCTTCTTCATGGATGATATCAGTCATTGCCGTAAGGTAATCGTTTAGCAACTCGATAAGCGCTTCGGGATCCAGATTCTCAGAGATAGATGTGAAACCCTGCAAATCGGAAAAAAAGATAGTAAGAATCCTTCGTTCACCACCAAGTTTTAAAAGTTCCGGGTGGACAATAAGTTGTTCGATTACTTCCGGGCTGAGAAAATGTTTGAATGCTCTTTTAATAAAACGTTTCTGGCGACCCTCGGTAGCAAAGTTACCTACGAGTACCAAACCTATTGTTAATGCGATTGACGTTTCCTGAACAACTAATTGCAGCCAGAATCCTTTGTGATAAGCTCCAAAAGATAATAATACTGGCAAAGAGAGGAAGGCAGCGATAGCTGACAAGCTGATAGTGGGCCTTTTTAAATAAGTAACGGTAACAGAGCAGATAAGAGAGAGTCCAAACATAAGCGTAATAGTCAAAAACGATGGAAGTTTACGCATGAAATCGCCCGAAAGAAAATTGTCGAGTAAAGTTGCATAGATTTCCACCCCTGGATAGACTCCGGATATTGGGGAGGGGCGCAAATCATATAGCCCGGGAGCCGAAAACCCGAACAGCACGTATTTGTCCTTAAAGGCATTCGGGTCTCTGATATTGGGCTGCTCACCGTTCAAAATTTGAATTTCGGATTGAAGTACCGCGGCGGCGCTATAAATTCTATGCGAGCCAGATGGCCCCCGATAACGTAAAATAGCATAACCATTCTCATCAATTGGGATTTTTCGTTCGCCAACTTTCAAATTACCCCGACTGAACGCTAAAGTTGTTTTTGGATTAGCCGCCAGAAAGACCCCCAAGCCCAATGAAGGCAGGGCTTGGCCGTCAAATATGCTCAGCAGATCGACTTTTCTGAAGATTCCATCAGGATCCGGAGAAAGGCTGACGTTTCCTAGAACTGCGGCTTGGCGAGCCAGCTCTTCAACAGGTATGGATGCTTTGGAAAATGCTCTAGCCTTTCCAGCAGTGTTCTTTTGCCATTCATCCAAACCGATGACTTGGAAATCTGGGAGAGGGACAGCAGGTGGCCAGCGCGGACTGTTTCCACTTTTATTACTTAAGAATGTCGCTAACGCTACATGGCCGAAATCAAAGATGGCTTTAGCAAAAGCAGCGTCGTCTTCAACTCCATATTTGGAAGGGTCTGTAAACAAGACGTCAAAAGCAATCGCTTTGGCGCCACTTCTCTTACAAAAGTTTACAATGGCCCCATAAACCTCTCTGGGCCAGGGCCATGTAAGTGCATTTACTTCTTTGGCCCAATCTAAACTATTTTGATCCAGAAGAATTAGGCAAATATCGCTTGTGGTCTTACCCGGCTTAGCCATGAGCCCAACTCGCCAATCCCAGGACTTGGCTTCCCATGCATCAAGAAAACCGGATGTCCAAAGGACCAGCGTCAGCATCCCCCCAACAATGCCAGCGAGTAATCCCCTGA
>JASFFJ010000734.1:0-3940 GCA_050124355.1 Desulfobacterales bacterium
TTCTTTGGCTATGGTTTTTTATGGACGGGCCCTATGTCGCCGGTGGTCTTGTTCGTTTTTTGTTCGCCATCCGATTTCTGAGGCTCTTGTTTTTACCTCACCTTTGATGATATCTGTAATTTCCGATACAAAAATTATAGAACTTTAAAATGAGTGCCGTCTTGGCCTGAAAAAACGGCAAGTCTTATCGAGCAGGGAGCACATAACTGGATGCCAGGATAAAGAAAATATAGCTCAAAGCCGAAGGCTCAAAGGAAAATGGTGACACACTGAAAAAGGCGGACAATACCTTTTATCATCCCTCCTTTTGGCGGAGCACTCTTCCTTGTTCCATCGGTCTTATGGACGAAGCCTTTTCGCCGCAGGCGAAAAATCCCGTTGATCCTGTAAATCCTGTCAAAAAAAAAGTTACATACGAGGAGAAAAAATGTCAAATATACAATTACTTCCTTTTCACAACTGGCTGGTTGATCTGCGCCGTGAATTGCACCGAATTCCTGAACCAGGTTACAAAGAAGAAAAGACCGCCTCAAAGATCTGTCGGGTTTTGGATGAACTGCGAGTCCCTTACCAAACAGGGGTTGGAAAAACGGGTATCGTCGCCAGGTTCAAATCCCAGAAAGAGGGGCCGCTGGTTGCCTTTCGGGCGGACATGGATGCCCTGCCGCTGGCGGAATCCAATGATGTCCCTTATAAATCGTTGCATCCGGGATTTATGCATGCCTGCGGGCATGACGGGCATGTGACCGTTGCACTGGGAATTATCCGCCACTTGCAGGAGGAGAACTGGCCCCGCAATGGCTGTGGAAAAATTCTCTTTTTTTTCCAACCCGCGGAAGAGGGTGGTGCGGGCGCTAAGGCCATGCTGGATACCGGCTTTTTAGACAGCGAACCGGTGACGGCTATTTTTGCCGGACACATGGGTCCGGAGCTGCCGGTTGGTAAAATCGAGCTAATTTCTGGAATCGCCCATGCGGCCACCAACACCCTGCGGATCCGAATAAAAGGCAAAGGCAGTCATGGTGCTTCACCTCATTTGGGCGTCGACCCGATTGTTGCAGGTGCTCACCTGGTTACCCAGTTGCAGACTTTTGCCAGCCGAAATCTTGCACCGCTGGAAAGTGCCGTTCTGACGATTGGTGAATTTCACGCCGGTACCAAAGAAAACATTATTCCGGAAGAGGCTCACCTGCTCGGCACCCTGCGAACGTTATCGCCGGAGATTCGGGCGCTGGCCATCCGGCGCATCGAGGAAATGGTGGGTGGATTGGATCTGACATTTGGTGTCACTACGATGTTTGAAAATATCGAAGGTTATCCGTCCCAGGTCAATGATCCCGGACTTGTAGATTTTATAAAATTATGTGCTGAGGACATGCTGGGTTCCGCCGGCATTCATATCGGACGCCCTCATATGGGTGCGGAGGACTTTTCCTATTTTTGCCAAAAATGGCCGGGGGCCATGATAGGACTCGGCTGTCATGATCCTGCCAAAGGATTTCAGTTTCCGCTGCATTCACCTCATTTTGAGATGGATGAAAGGGTGTTGGATGTGGGTGTCAGGCTATTCGGGCATGCCCTGGTTCGGTTTCTGGAAAAGGAAAGCTTGGAAATATGAAAATTCGAAGTTGACAAAAGTTTGCCAAATTAGGTAAGGAGTCTTAATGTAAATATAGACCGAAGATCGATCAGGGCTTTTCAACGTGTCTAATTCTCAATATGGGACTATGAAAGGCGGCTTGAGATGATTCCAGCAAACATTCTTGGCATTGATATCGGTTCTGTATCCATCTGTATCGCCGAAATATCCCCGGAAAAAGAGGTTATCGCAACCGCCTATAGGTTTCACCAAGGCGCCATCATCGATACTTTAAAAGCAATGCTGGGTGGCGTTAACCTCTCTGAAATTTGGGCCGTCGCCGCGACCACCTCCACCCCACCCATTCTCAAGGTCAACCGAACTTATGACAACCGGGTTTCCATTATTACCGCCTGCCGTCATTTTCATGAAAAGCTCGGCTCTATTTTACTGGTGGGCGGTGAAAAGTTCGGCCTGATTCAATTCGACCCCAACGGAAACTACCTTCATTTTAAAGCCAACACTTCCTGTGCTGCTGGTACCGGTAGTTTTCTGGATCAACAAGCTGCCAGATTGAACCTGGCAGGCATAGCGCAGCTCAGTGAAATTGCCTTTACCAACACAGGCGTCATTCCCAAAATCGCCTCACGCTGCGCCGTTTTTGCCAAAACAGACCTGGTCCATGCCCAGCAGGAAGGTTACACATTGGCCGAGATTTGTGATGGGCTATGCCACGGTCTGGCAAAAAACATTGTGGATACCGCATTTGCGGGGGAAAAACCCAATGGCCCCGTAATCTTCACCGGCGGTGTATCGAGGAATCGGGCCGTTGTCCGACACATTGAAGAAATGATCGATTGTAAGGTGACCGTTGAAAAAACCCTTTACGGTGCTGCCGGTGCAGCCCTTAACCTGTTGCAGGACCTGTCCAACGACAGGTGGTATCCGTCCATTGCCGGGATAGGCATCTCATCAGCAGATGACTTGCTGATCCAGCAACCAGCCCACAAAGCCTATTATCATGCGCCGTTAACCTTGCAACTTTCCAACTACCCGGACTTTACCAGCAGCGATCACTATGAATTTCAATGGGCTGATTCCCAAAACGGTTATCCGGTGGAAGTGGACGTCTACCGAAAACTGGATCCCGGCGGATCGTACAAAATAAATCTTGGAATCGACATCGGCTCGACCAGCACGAAAGCGATGATAACGGGCAGCGACCAGGTGGTGCTGGCCGGGTTTTATACCCGAACGGCAGGCAGACCGGTGGCCGCAATTCAAAACATCTTTGCTGCAATTGCCGACATGGCGGAAAAAAAAGCGGTGTCCCTGAATGTTATCGGTGCCGGCACAACCGGTTCCGGCAGGAAATTTGCCGGAAAAATCATTGGCGCCGACCTGATTGTGGATGAGATCACCGCCCATGCCCGGGCCGCCTGCCAGCTCAACCCGCAGGTCGACACAATCATCGAAATTGGCGGACAGGACTCCAAATTTACGACCTTAAAAAACGGCACCGTCACCTTTTCAATCATGAACACGGTATGTGCCGCCGGCACGGGCAGCTTTATCGAAGAGCAGGCCCACAAACTGGGCTGTGCCCTGGACGAATTTTCCGGCCGTACTGAAGACCAGAAGTCGCCGCTGGTCAGCGACCGCTGCACGGTGTTTATGGAAAGAGACATGAACCATTACCTCACCGAAGGTTACACTGTCGATGAGGTACTCGCATCGGTTTTGCACGCCGTCAGGGAAAATTATTTGACCAAAGTTGCCATCGAAAATAATATCGGCAAAACCATTCTTTTTCAGGGAGCCACGGCAAAAAACAAAGCGCTGGTGGCCGCCTTTGAACAGCGGCTAAACAAACCGATCCATGTTTCCCGCTATTGCCATCTGACCGGAGCACTGGGGACCGCTATCCTGCTGTCCGAGCAAAATATGTCAGCGACAACATTCAGAGGCCTCAACCTTTATAAAAAGAGGATACCGGTCCAATCGGAAGTCTGCGACCTGTGCACCAACCATTGTAAATTAACCCTGGCTGATGTCGGCGGAGAGCGGGTCGCCTACGGTTTTTTATGCGGCCGAGACTATGATACCGCAAACTACGTCAGCAACAACCGTTGCGGATTCGACCTGCTCAGGGAAAGAAAAAAGGCGATGTCGTTTAAACCGCAATCGAAACACGGAACCGGCCTGACCATCGGCATTCCGGCCGCACTCCACCTGTATGAAGACCTGGTGTTGTGGCAAAAATTTTTTGATTTGCTGGGCATAGAGACAGTAACCAGCGAAAAATGCAGTAGCACCATAAAGGTAGGCAAGCAAATCGCAGCTGCAGAATTTTGCGCACCC
>JASFFJ010000735.1:0-3939 GCA_050124355.1 Desulfobacterales bacterium
ACCCGGTGGCCTAAAGGCCTCCTCCGTAGAATTCTTGCGGGTGTCCCAGCCAGTTTTGTCGGCTGCAAACAAGGTTTGAGTCACCGCCTGTTTCACGGCCTCATGAACGTCTCTTTGCCGGGCAAAACGAACCTCGCTTTTGGTTGGATGAACGTTGACATCCACCTCCTCAAACGGCACGTTGATAAAAAGTGCCGCGATAGGAAACTGACCCTTGACCAGTCTTTGGGAATAACCCTCAAACAAGGCATGCTGGACACTCCTGTCACGCACGAATCGACCGTTGACGTAAATAAACAAACCCCGTGACGTACGGCGGGTCATTCGCGGCGATGAAATCCAGCCGGAAATTGAAACGGCGTTGTTCTGAAATTCAATTGAATGGAGGTTATTTTTCAAATCACTGCCAAGCACATTAACGACACGATCCAGCGGTGTGGAAGTCGAAGGCCAGTCTTTCACGATATTACCATTATGGGTCAAACGAAACTGAACCCCGGGATGCCCCAATGCAATGCTGGCCACTCTGTCGGCAATGTGCCCCATCTCCGTGCCGATGGTCTTTAAGAATTTACGTCTGGCCGGGGTATTAAAAAAAAGCTGTCGAATCGTTACCATGGTACCCTTGGGGGCGCCGATGTCGGTAACATCTTTGATTTTGCCGCCCTCAACGCTTATCTCGATTCCCGCATCCGCAGACTGGTCCCGACTGACCAAAGTAAATCGTGACACTGCCGCAATACTTGGCAATGCTTCCCCTCTGAAGCCAAGGGTTTGAATCCGAAAAAGATCCTGATCCTTGTAAATTTTGCTGGTGGCATATCGTTCCAGAGCCAGCAGCGCATCATCACGCCCCATACCGCTGCCATTGTCGGATACCCGGATCAACGATCGTCCGCCTTTTTCGATATCGATCATAATCCGGGTGCTGCCTGCATCCAGGGCATTTTCCACCAACTCCTTGACCACCGAAGCCGGGCGCTCCACCACCTCGCCAGCAGCGATCTTGTTGGAAAGAATTTCAGGTAAGATTTTTATTTTTGACATAGTGCTGGGTGTAATTCCTATTGAATAGTTTAAGTAGGTTGACTCATTTTAATCGCGGCTGGAAGCCGCTCCTACAACCGGTTAATAGATGAGAGCAATGTTTCAATCTTTGTACTATCAAGCCCTATCCGAATTAAATTTAACTTTACTAAAGATCAAATGCTAGCTCAACAACCCTGCTTCAATGCCAGTGGGAGAGGCTCCCAGCCGCGATTAATATGTTTTGAAAATAATGTTAAACATGCCATCGACAATACCAAAAAGGATAATCATGGAAATCCTTGACCAATCCGGCTCGAACCGGGTTATATAAGGTGTAAAGGACCACCTCATTAAGATCTTCGTCCTGTCGAATCGCGTGATCGTGATAGTGCCGCTGCCACAAGGAGCCACGTCTGTTCAGGAAAACATTTATCTTTTTTGCTGTGAAGCTCTTCAAACTATGCATTAATTGAGCCAAGGAACCCTGGTTTAAGCCGGCTACAAAATGCAGATGATCCGGCATTATCACGGCCGCATCAAGAAGGATTCTATCCTGTCTTTCGAGCCAGTGAATACTTGATAGAACAATTTCAGCCGCTTCAGGTCTATAAAAAATTGGTTTTCTGTAAAGCACTGCGCAGGTAAGCAGATAGTGCTGATTTTTAATGGATGTTCGGCCTTTACGCAGTAAATTAGATCCTCTTTGAGTTTTCATTAAGATAGCAAAGTAATGATTTGGGTCCATTTTATTCGCGGCTGGAAGCCGCTCCCACAACCAAAAAAAGACCTTGTGCAGTGTTTGATCTTTATGCTCCCCGATTGATTTAACCTGACTTCAATTTCACCAAAGCCACACATCAATCCACAACTGTCATCTATGCCCGTGGGAGAGGCTTCCAGCCGCGATTCGTCATTCGTCATCCATTTCAGGCGCTTTATTCAAATACGCCGCATGCACCGGTGAAAGATTAAATTTCAAACATGCTTCCTCAACAAGGCTTTGATAGCTCCGATCGGGATTGTATTGTCGCTCTTCGGAAATCCACTTAACCGCCTTTCTTAGGTTTTCGCCTTTCGGTTGAACTGTCGCCATTGTTAGTCTCCTTAATAATGATTCGCACAACGAAGCTTCGTGGTAGATTTTCCCTTATAATTTCGGCTTTTTCTTATGAAACTCCGTTGCCCTTTCAAAGCCATAGCCCACTTTCAAAAGCATCTCTTCGTTAAAGTGGTTTCCCAGGATCTGCAAGCCGATGGGAAGACCGTCTGCGGAAAAACCGCAGGGCACCGACATTCCGGGGATACCGGCCAGGTTGGCTGAAAGAGTGAAGATATCCGACAAATACATGGTCAGGGGGTCATCGATTTTTTCTCCTATTTTAAAGGCGGCCGTGGGGGCCACCGGGCAGACAATAACATCGCAAGTTTCAAAGGCTTTCTTAAAATCCCCGGTGATGAGGGTTCGTACTTGGGATGCCTTACCGTAATAAGCATCGTAATACCCGGCCGAAAGACAGTATGTCCCAATGATGATCCGTCGCTGAACCTCCGGTCCAAATCCCTGTGATCGAGTGCTGCGGTACATATTCATCAGGTCTGGGCGGTCCTTGTTGCGAAAGCCGTATTTAACACCATCGTATCTGGCCAAATTGGAGCTGGCTTCCGAGGGTGCGATGACATAATAGACAGCCACCGCGTATTCAGTGTGGGGTAAAGAAATCTTCACCCGCTTGGCGCCCAGTTCTTCAAGAACCCCGACGGCATCGCTCACCGCCGACATCACGGCAGGGTCCAACCCCTCAGTGGCGCTGTATTCCTCGGGAATGCCAACGGTAATTCCTCTCAAATCGCCGTCAAGGGCGGCTGTAAAATCCGGCACATCCATAGAAACCGAGGTCGAATCGGCGTTGTCATATCCGGAAATGGCATTGAGTAAATAGGCACAATCGGTTACGTTTTTCGCCAAAGGTCCGATCTGATCCAATGACGATGCAAAGGCAACCAGTCCAAAGCGGGATACCCGGCCGTAGGTGGGCTTCATCCCCACGACACTGCAATGGGAAGCCGGCTGCCGGATGGATCCGCCTGTATCCGATCCCAACGCACCCAGGCACATGTCTGAAGAGACTGCCGCCGCGGACCCGCCGCTGGAGCCGCCGGGAATACAGGTAACGTCCCATGGATTGCGGGTAATTTTAAATCCGGAGTTTTCCGTGGAGGATCCCATGGCGAATTCATCCATGTTGAGTTTGCCGACGATGACCGCCCCGGCGTCATTTAACTTGCGAATAACCGTCGCATCATAAGGTGGTAAAAAATTTTCAAGAATTTTTGATCCACAGGTGGTCGGCAAGGCTTGGGTACAGATGAGATCTTTAATGCCAAGCGGAATCCCGGTCAGCGGCAGACACTTCCCCCTGGTAATCGCCTCATCCGCCAGCCCGGCTTGCTGCATGGCCAATTCTGCTGAGAGTGTAATATACGCATCTATTGTACCATCAACTGCCTCGATTCTGTCCAGAACCGCACGGGTCAACTCTTGCGAGGAAATTTTCTTATTCTTTAGAAGCTCATGGGCCTCACTAATAGTTAATTCATATAATTCCACTATTTAATCTCTCCTGGGTTTAATTCCCCGCAGCTTGCTGGGATAAAAGTGAGTAAAATCCTAAAAACATCATAATCCGTGGCTTGCCGCGGAGAGATTTCATTTCTCCTGCTTAAACCGGAACCTTTGAAAAGCAACAAACCTTGATTAATTTCCAAAAAACAAGCATCAAATTACAAATAAATCTCAAATTCCAATACCAAATGACCAAAACTTATGTAATAGTCTCACTCGATTATTTTTGGCACCACAAAATTCCCGTCTTCCTGCTCCGGCGCATTTGCCAGAACCCGTTCACGATC
>JASFFJ010000736.1:0-3934 GCA_050124355.1 Desulfobacterales bacterium
GGCGCAGCATGGCATACCACATGAAAACATACAGGTTGTCGAACCAGGTATCGATTTGGACCGATTTTGCTCCCGACGCCATATCTCAGAAAACAGGGCAAGCTTTGGTTTAAATCAAGATGATTTTGTAGTGGGAGCCGTTACCCGCATAAGAGCCAGTCGGCGTCTTGACATACCGTTGAATGCCCTGCACGCGCTGGCGCCGACCTATCCGCAGTTGCGAATGCTGTTAGTTGGACGCGGGCGCGAAGGCGCTGTGGAAACTGTGGTGGCAAAGCCAGCGCGGGCGTTGAACGTTTTTGATAGAATTGTCTTGGCGGGATACTGTGAAGAAGACCGCCTGGTGGCGGCCTACCGTGCCATGGATGTGCTGGTCTATCCGATCCCCGGATCAGATAAATCATGTCGAACCGTGCGGGAAGCCATGGCCGCCGGGGTCCCGGTGATTGCGCCGGCAATCGGCTTTTTGCCTGAGCTCATCGCGGATCATTCAACCGGTAGATTGATGGCCTTAGCCTGGGAAAGCCTGGCAAAAATCCTTGAAGAGCTTATTCTGGATAAGTCCCAATTATTGGAAATGGGGCAAAGATCCCTGCAAACCGCCTTCCGGCGGTTTTCTCCGGTTCTCCAGGCCGCGAGAACACTGGACTTTTATCATAAACTGCTGGCGAATGCAGCCTGAGTAATTAAGAAAAACCGCGTCCTGCATGCCCCTTTTCATTATCTCGGCGATCCTTTGGCCAATAAATCCTCGAAGCGTTGCCATTTCCGACGTATTTTTCTTATTGCCATCCAATCGACGTAATTGCAGATGGGGATGAAATCAGAATTTCCAATATTGTCAATAACCACCAACAAACCTTTGGATTCATGGGTCTTCTGATAAACGATATTTTGAGGTTTAAGGGCCATGGTCACAATTTTCCATTCCAGCAGGTATTGTTTTAACGCTGGCAGGGCACGTTCTAAATATTGATCGTTACGGTCGTCTTCATTAGTGGCGGAAAGATAATGCCCCAGAGTTTTGGAAATCTTTCCGTTGTAATCCCGGATCAGATGAAAAACGGCACCCTCTCCCAGATTGGTGTCGACATTGCCATAGAACCTGGCCAGCATCCTCCAGGAAATATTGCGTTTTTCAAGTAGCCGGTAATAAGATTGTTCGCGCCTTGTTTCTTTATGATCGCCGGAGACAACCACCTTAATGCATTTATTTTCATCGTCGGGATGAAAATAGCATTCTCGACGCAAGCCTCTTCCTATCAGGGCGGATGATTTGAGCGTCAGCATAAGACCCAAATAAGAATATATTGTCTTTAAAACGCAGAAGGTCTTCCGAATATTCGGTAGGGTTTAGCGTTCTTGTTTTATGACATTCGAAAGCTGTCTAAATCCATGATGATTCAATTCATATATCTCACGGCTTTAAATGATGTCAAGATCTTGCGCATTTAGTCGCCAAATGCCTTGAGTAGAAAAAATTGATAATGGCTGCCGGTAGATTCTGGCTTTTCCGGACTGAAATTAGAGCGGCGTTGACAGCATTGGCGTTGTTTGCTACTCGTTAGACCCTATTATGTTGTGCCACCAAGGTCATGATCCTTTGGTTATTAGCCCCAAAAAGAAGCTTTAATTAGTGATGAAAAAACGAAAAAAGATCGTATTTACCGCTGCAACCCCCATGAATTATATCATGTTCAAGCCGATATCCGATTCTTTGATGACCGATGAGAGAATCGAAGTCGTATTTACCGCCAACCACAGTCCCCGGAAATTATATGACGCTCTCGGTGTTAAGAATGTCAAATTGATTCGGCATGAGATTGCAGAGTGGAAAAAATTCGATATGTGCATCTGCCCGGGCTACTTTTACAAACCTCGAAAAACGGCCAATAAGATACAGATATTTCATTCCGCCAGCATCGATAACTACTCTATCTCTCCCAAGGCAAGGAGATTTGATAAATTGTTTACCATTGGCCCTTATCTTTACGATAAATTCATATCTACGGGCACCGTTGCTGAAAATGATCCCCGTCTTGAAAAAATCGGAATGCCAAAAATTGACTGTCTGGTGGACGGGTCCCTTGATGCTTCAGTAATCCGTAAAGAACTCGGGATTGAAAATGGTCTCCCCACGGTGCTTTACGCGCCCACCCGCTCAACAATAAGCGGCACATCGCTGGAGCACGCGGGCGAACAAATAATAAAAACCATTTCCAAAATGGATGTAAATTTGATCGTTAAATTACACGACCGCAATTACAGAATGTGGCGCAAGAAAAACCCAATGGATTGGAAAAAACGGCTCGATGATCTGAAAACACCGAACATGAAAGTCATCACCGGATATGACATCTGCCCGGCTTTTTATGTCAGTGATCTGCTGGTAAGCGATGTCAGTTCCGTCACTTATGAATTTTGCACCCTGGATCGGCCCATGATTTTCTATCATATAGATCCAATGATCGATTTGGTGGAGAAAAAGGAACGTGAAAGATGGGGCAACGAGATTTCAGACCTCTTGGCCTGGGGCAGAGATTGTGGCCAGGTTGTTTTCAATGTGTCGGAGCTGAAGGAAGCCATAAATTACGGACTTGCCCATCCCCAGGGGAAAAGTGAGATCAGAAAAGAATTCGCCCAAAAGTTTTTTTTCAACTTAGGTGGCGCGACGAATAAAGCCGTCAAAAAAATTTATGAATTGTTGGAGTTAGATCCATGAAATCCATCGATGTGAATTTGAGGAGCAAAACTTGCAGGCAGTTATCCTATCAGCCGGTATCGGTGCACGCCTAAGTACAGAAAATACCTCATTGCCAAAAGGATTATTAGAAATAGGGGGTAGACCGTTGTTGGAATATTCCCTTGAGGCTCTGATTCAGAATGAAATTAAGGACGTCATCCTGGTCGTTGGGTTCCAGCATGAGAAAATAAAAAATAGATTTGGATCCCGCTATCACGATGTAAAGATCGAATATGTGTTCAACGAAAAATATGCAACCAGCGGAAGCATGTATTCCTTTGCGATGGTACAAGATGTTATTGACGATGAAATTATTTTGCTGGAGTCGGATTTACTCTATGAACCCAGGGCCTTAAATCTATTGTTGAATGCCGGTCATAAGAACTGCATTCTGGTCACAGCCCTAAGCGGTTCAGGTGATGAGGTCTACATTTGCGCGAATGAAAGGCAGGAAATCATAGCGCTGGGGAAAAACATTCACCCTACGCACAAGAAAAATGCGATCGGTGAGTTGGCCGGGCTTTCCAGGTTTGAAGGCAATTTCTTAGATCCTGTATTTAAGAAATCCCAAAAAGATATCCTTGACGGCAAATTTGATTATCATTATGAAGAGTGTGTTTTTGAAACCAGCACGTCCACAGAGCCGGTCTATGCCGTGTTTGCTGATGATCTGGTATGGTTTGAAATAGACACTGAAAAAGATCTGAAAAAAGCGCGGGAACAAATTTACCCGGAGATCAAACGTTTAGGTGTCTATAAAAACGGATAAAATTTATAAAAAAAGGCGAAATTAATAGATAATCATAAAAAAAGCTCAGTATAGCTGATTTCTTCGAATTTTATCCTTGATATCCACTGATTTGTACATTAATAAGAAATATCTTCTATCTAAATATTCGCGTTTTATGGTCGGGGAGCGGTTACCCTGTTGTGCCCCGGCTTTTCTTCAAATCTGCCAATCGCTGGCTGTCGGCGATAAGCCTATTCCGATTGGACTTAAATGATTTACCGATCAAAACATTGAATCATTGGGAGACAGTTATGGCAATCAGTCAGGAACTATTAGATATTCTAGCATGCCCAAAATGCAAAGGAGATATTTATCTGAATGAAACCAAAGACGGCCTGGTTTGCGATAATTGCAAGCTATGCTATGAAATTCGGGAGGATATCCCGATCATGCTGATCGAC
>JASFFJ010000737.1:0-3931 GCA_050124355.1 Desulfobacterales bacterium
ACTGTAACCGGTTTTTCTATGGAGAACCTGATGATGTTCATTTTGCGCGATACTGGTTAAGTGGTTGATTAAGTTGATTCAACCCTTACCTGTTTTTTTGCTGACAACATGTTGTCAAAAATGAAATTCTCAGTTTTCAGTATTTTAATTTGGTGCTTGTAATTTGTTATTTCCGGTTTATAAGGGCCAGGTTGATTCAATTAACTTAATCAACTCAATCAACCAATGGCTGCCAGCGTTGAGCTGTCAGCTATGCACTCCAATCTCTGTCTTCTGTTTTCTGTCCTCTGACTCCTGTCCTCTGGCTTCTGTCCTCTGAACTCTGCCATCTGTCTTTTATCATCTGTCTTCTGACCTCTGACTTCTGTCATTTATCTTCCGGCGTCTGAAACACCACTGCCTGCCCGTTTTGCAAGCGCTCATTGCCGTCTACGACAACCAACATATCCTCGGTCAGTCCTTGGGATTTAACCCCGGCGCTCAACCCGTCGTAACCGACAATTTGAACTGGTATCATATCGCTTTTGGCATCCACGACGGCATAAACGACATTCTGCCCGAATTTGGCTATAACGGCATCTCGCGGAACCATCAGCGCCGGCGCGACATTGCCGGTAGGCAGAATGACCCTGGCCGACATTCCCTCGATCAGGGCATGTTCGTTGGGGGTTCTTATTTTTATCGGAAATGTACGGGTCGCAACATCTCCCCTTGGAACGATGGCAATCACGGTGCCGACGAAATTGCTGCCGTTGGCCGTTGCGTTTATTTGCATTCCGGTTTTTATATACTGAATGAATCTTTCCGGTATTTCAGCCACAATATCAATCGTGTCGTCTTTGCCGATAATCGCTACCGTGTCTCCTTCCGAAATCCACTCTCCCCGGTCAACATGACGTTTGATAACGATGCCGTCAAATGGGGCCTGGATGATCTTTTTTTCGAGTTCGATTTCGAGGCGCTCGATTTCGGCCTTCAAAGAAGCCGCCCGTTTTTCAAGTCCGATGACCCGAAACTTGTTTTCATCAAAGGATTGCTTTGAGATGGACTTTTTTTTAAAAAGCTTAGCTCTTCTTCTTAGATCGATGCGGGCGATTTCAAGTTCGGATAAAATTTCTTCGAAGGAGGCTGTCGTGGCTTGAAGCCGCTTGCGAAGGATATCAGAGCCAAGCTCAACCAAAACTTGCTTTTGCTTTACCCGTTGGCCCTCCTCGAAATGCACCACGCCAACCAGGCCGCTGACCTCCGAAGCTGTATCGGATATTTCCTGGTAAAAAATCGTAGCAATAAATTCGTTTTGAGGTGCAACCTGCCCACTGGTCACCTTGGCTACCGACACACTGGCCGGCGGTCTTTTTTTAGATTTTTCCTGGCCCCACAAACTTGTCGGGAAAAAAATCGGGTACACCAGCAGAGTGAGCAAAATTATTCCATAGAGATGTGATCTACCGGCCATGCTGTTTCTCCAAGGTTGGTGCATTTTTCTGAATATATGACACGTTGATTGGGTGATTAGTTGATTGGTTAAGCGATTATAAATATGGATTTATCCGATATTTTCAAAATAATTGGACGATTCATATTTCAAAAATCGTAACATCCTGAAACTATGCCTATAATTTACCTGATCAACCAGTGAACTATTCAACCAGATCTGTAGCAAAAATATAATCCAGTTGTTTAAAATGACAAGGCGCCCATTCATGACAAAATTTCCGATCGATGAATTTGGGTTTTCTTCTGGCTTAAATAAAACAGATTGGGGAAAATCACAACCGAAATAAAAATCGGTTGATATTAATATACAAAAATGTATATTATTGTAACAGATAATATTTTATAGATCCCTTGCCGGTACAAAGGGGAATCATCATATCCACCGAATGGATAAAGTAAACCAGAAAAAGCCGTGTACAACGAAAAGAAAATTCGAAAGTCGGAAACTCTGCTGCTGATTTTGCTAGATAACCTGTATGCCCAATCCGGATCCCAGCATATAATTTTCCAGGGCGGCACGGCGTTAAGGTGGGTTTATGGCGGGATGAGATTTTCGGAAGATCTTGATTTTGTGACGACCCTGCCGGCAGAAGACATTGATAAAATTCTAACGAAAACGTTAAGGAAGATGGAAAGCGCCTGTATCGCCCAGTTCGGTCCAGGAATTTCGGAACAAAAAATTAAAAGCCGACGAAAATCGTCAACTCAGGTGCTTTTTATATAGTCCCGATGGTCAACGTGAAAGAATTTCTGTCAAATTAGCGTTTGAGCGCCTTAAGACCGGCCATCAACCTGAATTTGAAAAATACGTTAAAAGACGTCACCTCCTGCTTATTGAATCAGGGAATGCGAAGTTATTTAAAAGAACATGAAAGAAGAAAAAGCAACACTTAAACGCCTAAAGCGCCTTCCCCATCTTTTTCGCACGCCGGATGCAGAAAAAGTTGCTCCCCATACGGCTATGTTTTTATCAAGGGCTGTTAAGGACGGCTTGATCCATCGCATCAACCGGGGCAATTACATCAATTCCTTTTTTTATGGTTTTCCAAAGGTGGAGGATGTGGCCTGTTTTTTGAAAACACCGGCTTACATCACCTGTGAGTGGGCATTGAATTATCATGGGATCAGCTTGCAAGCACCAATGGTATGCACAGTAGTAACGTTAAGCACCTCTGTAGGAGAGAAACGAAACATACAATATCAGGGAATAACCATTGAATTTTCCAAAATTTCCAAAAACCTGTATTTTGGCTTCATCAACCATGATAATTTTTATTTGGCCACCCCTGAAAAAGCGATATTAGATACTCTCTACTATCGCAAGGGAATCCCGTCTTTTGATGAGTTGGACTTTGATGGCGTGGATTATGACGCCCTTATTAGAGTGTCGGAAAAATTTCCCACCACCGTTTCCCGAGCTGTTCACAAAATTATTGGCGCTCAGGAAAATCGCTAAACACTTAACTTCTGCCGCCCAAAATCATTACATTTTCGATTTCATGACCATCGAAGCGCCGTTTAAGGAGCGGGAGTTGGAGACCGGTCTGATCCACCAACTTGAAAAATTCCTGCTCGAACTGGGCGCCGGTTTCGCTTTGGTCGGCAGACAGCATCATCTTGAAATCGGCTGCCTACAATTTGTCCGCCCGGAACATTAAACCTGTGTGTGGGTTCGAATTGTCCCGTCGTAGCTCAAAGAGCAAAGTCGGAAGCCCGAGGGGCGCAGCCCCAAACCTTAGAACCCGGATTAGCAAAAAATATCGCATTTATAATTTGACAGATAACCTTCTTTTCCCTATGATCCGCTTTGTATACATTGGGTTGCCTCTGTTGCATACGGGGGTGTCGGCCGAAATTTTCATAAATCAGCGATCACTAGCAGTGCGTGGCCCCGACCCCTTCCAGGAGGCTGCCTCATACTCCCTGCTCTGCTGGTGGTCGCTGATTTACAGGTATGACGACTATGGACCTCACCGCCACCTGGAATGCTGACTATATTGATGCTCAGTATAAGCGATGGAAATCGGCGCCTGATGGACTCTCACAAGACTGGCGCTATTTCTTTGAAGGTTTTGAGCTGGCTGTCTCGGATAAATCGACAGCGGAAAAGACCATTGATAAAGATTGGCTGGAGCGCCAGGCCCGGGTGCAGGCCCTTATTTATCGATATCGGGATCTCGGCCATCTTTTGGCTTGCCTGGATCCACTGGCAGCATGTCCCATCGATCATCCGCTCTTAAACCCATCGGCATTTAATCTAACATCCGAAGACCTTGACCTCGAATTTGTCGCCCCACGGCTTTCAAAATCCGGCCGGGCGCCGCTGCGGACTATTATTCAAGCCCTCAAGGAAACCTACGCTCATTCCATTGGGGTTGAATTCATGCATCTGCAGGATCCGGACGAACGCAACTGGCTGCTCGATCGAATGGAA
>JASFFJ010000738.1:0-3927 GCA_050124355.1 Desulfobacterales bacterium
ATTTTAAATTCATTTATGGTAGTTTTTCTTTGCGTATGATTGTTATCTGTCACCATTCAACGGGAACGAGCATGATGAATACCCCGCCTAAATCAATGACCATTGCCTTCCTGGCGCTTTCGATCTTTATCTCAGGATTAAGCGCTGATCTGGTGAACGCACAGAGTTCGGCGCCAGAGCCGATGTCAACCATCACCCCTGAAGAACAAGCCTGGCTGATAGAAAATCCCCATATCAAGCTCGCCACCCTGACGAACCAACCGCCCTTTTCCATGATCGATAATGAAAGATTACGATCATCTGACGTGGTAAATTTAGATATTACTTCGGGTTCACGCCTTTCGGTATATTGTACTTCTTTGGGAAAAGCTATCTTGGCGTACTTACCGCAAGTCGAGAGAACTCGAATTTGCAGGCGGATCCGCTTCAAGCCCTTTACACCATATAGCATTACAGAGCCGAGACATTTTCTAAACGAACTTGAAAGAACACGCGACCGAGGATACGCCTTCGCCGTTCAAGAGTTATCATTAGGTCTAAAAACGATGGCGGTACCTGTGTTTGATGTTCAAGATAAAGTCGTGGCGTCCTTTGGCGTGTCATATCCGATTACCAGAGCACAAGATAGCGGATTTGAGGATAGGCTTGTTGAAAAATTAATCGAAATTAAAGATTCATGTTAGCTGGAGGGTCAAATGCCAAAAAAAGAGGCGGATCAAGAATATAGCCATTTTAGTCATACGAAAGGCTATATTCTTACCGGAAAACTGTGCCATCAAAGGCAATCAAAATTTGTAAAAGACGCTGGAGAAGTAAATATGGGGGTATGAAATAAAATCAAAAAGACAGAATAAGTTCTCAACTATTATAATCAATGTTTTATTATTGACCGACCAGAATATTTCTTATATGTCTCTTTCATCATTATTAATCATTAATCCATATGGATTAGTACATTTTATAAGGACAAGACAACGCACTACCCGTCTATAGGAAAATGGGTGAAATGCAGTTAGTCTTAAAATAAATAGCCTGGTTGCCTTTTAAAGGTGGCTAGGCTTTTTTTGGTGAAAGGAGGGATCGCTCAACGCACAGAAATGGTTGGAATTTTGTGAAACTGTTTTGTTAACTTTAAAAATGAAGGAGGAAAGCAATGGATCTGACTAACGAACAATTGATGAATATGTATGTCACCATGACCAAGATTCGAACCTTTGAAAACCGCGTCGCCGAGCTCTTTGCAGCCGGCAAAATTCCCGGTTTTGTCCATCTCTACGTCGGCGAAGAAGCGGTTGCCACCGGCGTTTGCGCAAATCTGACCGATAAGGACTATATCACCAGCACCCACCGCGGCCACGGCCATCTCATTGCCAAGGGTGGTGATATCAAGCAGATGATGGCCGAACTGTTCGGCAAAAAAACCGGCTACTGCAAGGGCAAAGGCGGTTCCATGCATATCGCCGATCTTGATCTTGGCATTATGGGGGCCAACGGTATTGTGGGCGGCGGTCCGCCGCTGGCTGCCGGGGCTGCGCTGGCCTGCCAGTATTTGGGCAATAACAGCGTGGCGGTCTGCTTTTTCGGCGACGGTGCCTCCAACCAGGGAACCACTCATGAGGCTATGAACCTGGCCACCTGCTGGAAGCTGCCAGTGGTTTTTGTCAATGAAAACAATATGTACGGGATTTCCTCCTGTACGCTTAACTCCATGTGCGTTCCCAATGTCGCCGACCGCGCGGCCGGCTACGATATGCCCGGCGTTGTTGTGGACGGAAATGATGTCATTGCGGTCTATGAGGCAGCCGCCGAAGCTATCAGCCGAGCCCGCCAGGGCAAAGGGCCGTCTCTGGTTGAATGTAAAACCTATCGCCACCGGGGGCATTTTGAAGGCGATCCCTGTGATTATCGTGAAGATGAGGAAGTTGAGGAGTGGAAGGAAAAAGATCCCATTCCGCGGTTGGGCCAAAAACTGATGGAGATGGAATTACTGGCAGACAGCAAAATAGAAGAGATTCGGGGTGCATTAGAAAAAGAACTGGCAAGTGCCGAACAATTTGCCGAAGAGAGTCCCTATCCAGATGTTTCCGAACTTACAGAAGATGTATACACCTAAACCCTCAATGGCTCAACATCGATAAAAAATGGAAACCGAGAAGGAGGATTGAAAAATGCCGAAGATGACTTTTGCGCAAGCGTTAAACGATGCCCATAAAATTGAAATGGCGCGTGATCCCAATATTTATGTTGCCGGAGAGGATGTCGGGGTTTATGGCGGAATTTTCGGTGTCACCGCCGGGCTGCTGGACCAGTTCGGCGATATGCGGGTGAAGGACACCCCCATTACCGAAAGTGCGATCGTGGGGACGGCGGTGGGTGCCGCCACCGTCGGACTCAGACCGGTGATTGAATTGATGTTCGTCGATTTTATCGGCGTGGCCCTGGACCAGCTCTACAACCAGGCCGCCAAGATGAAATATATGTTTGGCGGCAAAGCCAAAATTCCCATGGTGATGCGCACCTCGTGCGGCGCCGGGATCGGGGCCGCGGCCCAGCATTCCCAGTGCCTGGAAGCGATGTTCATGCATCTGCCCGGCCTGAAGGTGGCCATGCCCAGCACGCCCTATGATGCCAAGGGGCTGTTGATTGAAGCGATTCGTGATGACAACCCGGTGGTGTTTCTGGAACATAAAATGCTTTATGCCCTCGAAGGCGAGGTTCCTGAAGGGGAATACAACATCTCCTTTGGCCAGGCCGATATCAAACGCGAAGGCCAAGACGTCACTGTCGTGGCCACGGCCAATATGGTCCATACCGCCCTGAGCGCGGCTGAAAAGCTTGCCGCCGACGGGATCAGTGTGGAGGTTGTGGATCCGCGTACGCTCTACCCCTTGGACGAGGAGGGCATTATCGATTCCGTCAAGAAGACCCACCGGCTGGTGATCATACACGAAGAAGTAAAATTTGCCGGATCAGGGGCCGAGATTGCCGCGTTGGTGGCTGAAAAAGCCTTTGATTACCTGGATGCACCGATCTTGCGGGTGGCCGCGCCTTTTTGCCCGGTTCCCTTTTCACAGCCGTTGGAGCAGGCCTTCATACCGAGCGAGCAGCAGCTTATTGATGCGGTTAAAAAAGTGATGGCCTAACCCGGATACGCCGAAATCGAAAATTGAAGAAGGTTAGAAAAATGTCACTGGTCGGGATAATTGCCAATCCAGCCTCTGGTACCGATATTCGTAGACTGGTTGCTTACGGTAGTATTTTTAATAACCAGGAGAAGGTTAGAATCGTGCGGCGTATTCTGCTCGGTTTAGAGGCGGCCGGCGTGAGGCAGATAAGCTATATGCCCGACTATTACGGCATTGTCGACCGGGCACTGGATAGCCTGAAAATCAGTATGGACATTTCACCGTTGGTTTTTAAAACCAAGGCCGATCAAAGAGACACCATCCGTGCCGCCGAGATGCTGATGAAAAACGGTGCCGACTGCATTATCACGCTCGGCGGCGACGGAACCAATCGCGTCGTCGCCAAGGGCACCTGCCAAGTCCCTGTTCTTCCGGTCTCAACCGGCACCAACAACGTATTCCCTTATATGATTGAAGGAACGATTGCAGGGCTTGCCGCCGGCCTGATCGCCACCGGAAAGGTCTCCCGGAAAGAAGGAACATTTACTTCCACCTGGCTTGAGGTCGTGATCGAAGGGCAGCCCGTTGATATTGCCATCGTCGATGCAGTGGTATGTGATGATATTTTTATCGGCTCACGTGCCGTATGGAAAATGGATAAAATCAGACAGGTTTTTTTGAATCGATCCAATCCGGCAAGTATCGGTTTTTCCTCTATCGGCGGGATGCTTCGCTCGATTACTCCCGCCGATCCTTTCAGCATGCATTTGAAATTAGACAGCAAGGGACAGCCGGTGACGGC
>JASFFJ010000739.1:0-3922 GCA_050124355.1 Desulfobacterales bacterium
CAATTCTTTTCAAATATTCTCTCTTCAATGATTAAAGAAAAATCCTATTTTGCTTTGCTGCGAAATCAGTTGTGGCGAATCGTCTTTTTTTGTCTTTCATTTGTCCTTGTGTTGCTTTCAATCGGCAGTGTTCTATTTTATTTCTACGGGCCGGGATTGACTCTGACCGATTCAATCTACGCCGCAGTCACTTTGATGCTGGGTGGCTATTTTGATTTGCTGGGCAGTGATTTTAAATTTGATTTGCCCATTCCTTGGTGGCTGAGGTTGTTTGGTTTATTGCAAACAATTACCGGCACCGTGCTCATTGGCGCACTATACGCGTTGATTACCAGTCATATACTTGCCACCAGTTTCAGTTTTACCAGTCGTCCACGGTTTCCTCAGCGTGAGCATGTTATCGTAATTGGATGGGGACGCATTGGCCGACGGATTACTGGCATTCTGTCGGAATTCCGTCAATCCTTTTTGGTTATTACCAAAGACGAACCGCAGGCACCAAACCACCTGCCGATAATTTCCGGCGTTGATGACACTGCTAAAGCATTATCGAAGGTTAACCTGGATGCTGCCAAAGCCATTGTGTCGGTTACCAATGATGAAATGATAAACCTTGAGCTGGTTTTGATGGCCCACAGAATTAACCCAGCCTGCCGGATGGTGCTGCGTACCTATCATCACCGTTTGAGCTCGTATGTTAGCAGTCTTTTTCCCTACGCCCACGTGCTTTGCTCATCGGCTCTAAGTGCCGAAGCCTTTGCCGCGGCTGCCTTTGGTGAGAATATTCTCAATTTATTCATTCAAAACGGGCAGACCATCCTCGTGACCCAATACGTGGTAGAAGAAAATGACACCCTGAACGGCCACATGCTGGCGGAGATCGCTTACGGATATGAAGTTGTTCCAATTGTATTAATCCAGCATCATACGCAAAAAACAATCTGGATGCCGTTGGAGAGTGTTAATCTGGGCATTGGTGATGAACTGACCGTCTTGGCCAATATTGAGAGTTTACATCGGATCGAAAAAGGCGACATGCGCCTGCCGGCATGGCAGCTGATTCTGCACCGCGTAAACTCTGATTGGGCCAAGTCGGATGGCGCGATGCTGATTGCCAGAGACACCGGCTGTTCATTGGAGGCAGCGCGCAATTTGGTGGAGAATCTGCCCGGAAGTTTTCCGGGGCAATTGTTTCAACACCAAGGCTGGCGGCTGTTGCGGAAGCTCAGAAAGATGGGATTTGAAGCTGACCTTGAGTTGCATGCGGATGAGAAATAAGATATCAGTCGATACGCGACCATGGGGACACGCTCGGTCCTGGTATAGGAATCCATCAGATAATTTTATAATTGCATTGCATTGTTCTGCCCCACAACCAAAAAAATCTGAGTAAAAAAGTTTCCTTGAGAGCAGTATAACTAATAATTGAGAATTAGCAAAATGGATGATGTGTAATCTGGTCAGTGATGTCCTAATTGGGATTTCTGACTTGCCCTGGTCTGGGTTGAATTCGATCCTATCCAAGCAATATGGCAATCCAGCGGGTATCTTCATTGTTTTCCAGGGCGAGTTTGATGATCATGGTTAACAGCACCGAAAACAGCATACCGACTGGTCCCAAGACCCAGCCCCAAAAAACTAATGAGAGGAAAACAACGAGGGTTGATAACTTCCTATCTTGTAAATTCCTTGACCACTAAACCTTCCCGAAGGCCGTAAACGCCAGGCATCATTGTACCAAGTATCTATCTAATTGAATACATTTTAATCACCAGAAATTGAACCGCAATCTATCGATAATTTCATTCACCGGCTGGTTCTGGGTGGACATTTCATTTACCGCTAAACCTTGATTTCTATGGATACATCCGGCCTGTTTTAAATCAATGGGTCAGTGAAGAATAGGTGGTTTAAATATGAGTCGATATCGCAATTTATCATAAACGATAATGGCACGGTAAATTATGTGCAGCAAAAATTAACGTGTCTGCTATCAGGCTTGATAATCCAATCAACAAATTGTGAATTTCAACATCAACTTATTAAAATTAATACAAAAAATAAGGCAAGTTTGAGTAACATAGATTAACTTACGATAGGTAATACATGAAAAATTTGTTTGACTTCATAACATTAACTTAATAATCTACTAATATAATTCTAACAATCTAAATCGGCAGTTTAATCACAAAAATTATCATCCAATTTTCACAATAGGTACAAAATCATAAAATTTCCACCTTTCTATATAAGTCCCGGGGCATTACTAATCGGTACAGGCGCCGTACTACTTGCACCTTTGGTTTTAGGAACAGTTTTCGGTATTTTAAGATCAGCGACCAAAATCAGAATGAGAACCGCCATGCTAAGCTACGACCAAGGAAGAAAAATTGTGTCCGGTGACAAGGGTGTCATTTCAGACATTACGGCTGAGGCCAAATCGGAAGTGTTTGGACCGGCGAAAAAACAACCCCAAATGGTTTGCGCATGGTGTTCAAAATTTATTGTTACCAAGGCCAGGGGTGCTGGCCCGATCAACAAATCGTCATTTTTTATTAGTCACGGGATCTGCCCAGATTGTGCAAGGAAATTATTGGAGCAGGAGAAAGAGGAAAATAACAATTGATATTTCATGCAGGATTATGTGTCTTGCATAATTTTTTCTGATAAATGCCCGAATTTATCTGTAAGTTTTTTCGGCTTTACAGTGTATTTTAAAAAGCATATCAAGTCTTTCAGATTATCGGCATAATCTTTTAGGCACTTTTCCCTTTCCCCAATCTCATAGCCAGACTGAAGTGCAATGCGTTCGACCTCGGTTGCTTCCCTATCGGCTAAAAAGATAATATCCAAGTAGTCCTTGTCCCCAAGTGATGATACAAATTTATTTATATCACAATCCGATGAAATCATGGCAAATTTTCCATTCGTCCTATTTGTTGGATTTAAATCGTTTTCTTATCATTTTATTTTGATATGATTTCTCTCAATTTGTAAGACAGTTCATTTAATTTGAATGGCTTTTGGATAAAACCGTCGCAACCACGGTTAAGTATTTCTGCTGCCTGTTCCTTGATACTGTAACCGCTCGAAAGCAAAACTTTAACAGTGGGATCTATCTCCTTCAGTCTTTCGTATACTTCACCGCCACCCATACCTGGCATGATCAGATCTAAAATTACCATCGCCACCTTATCATTATTGTGTTTAAATATCTCGATAGCCTCTTTGCCATTATGCGCAGGTAAGACCTTATACCCCATCTCTTCTAGCATTTGAACACTGATATCGATGATCATCGCTTCGTCATCTATTACCAGAAGCGTTTCTGATCCAGCTGAAATTATTTGTTCATCCAGCTGATCTTCGATAACAGGCTTATCAGATGCCGGCAAATAGAGATGAAAGGTGGTCCCCTTATCTTTTGCACTTTCAACCGTAATTATCCCATCATGATTTTGGATAATTCCATAGGCAGATGCCAAGCCAAATCCTGTCCCTCTTTCTTTTTCCTTAGTTGTAAAAAACGGATCAAATACTCTATCCATTGTTTTTTTATCCATTCCAATGCCTGTATCCCTGATTGAAATTCTTATATATTTCCCAGGCGCAACCCCATATGCTTGAACGAAGTTGTTATAGAGGATTTCATTTTTCGTCTGAACATAGAGGTTTCCACCCTCAGGCATGGCCTGCCAGGCATTGATGAAAATATTTAACAATACCTGTTCAATTTGGCTTCGGTCGACGGCTGCCGGCAGGAGATTCTCTTCATATGTATTAAAAATTGTAATATTCTTTTTTGTGCGGCCAAACATTTGAACGCTGTTTTCCACCAATTCGTTCAGATCCGTTGGTTTGATTTCATATTTTCCACCTCTGGCAAAACTCAAAAGTTGCTCAGTAAGCTTCGCGGATTTTT
>JASFFJ010000740.1:0-3917 GCA_050124355.1 Desulfobacterales bacterium
ATTTATGTATAAAATTAAATATGTACGCTTTGGGGCAGTATTTTCCCAAACACGATAACAGCCACGGTCAGCTCAAAGGCATCCTCATTCAGTTTGCAAAAATAGCTGTAATAGCCCAACCCGGACAAGCCGGAATTGAAGATTGAAAATTGAAGATTGAAGATTTGTGGTTTCGCTTCGCTCTGTCTTTTTAATTTAAATAGATAGAAATGCTTAAATATTCAATCTTGCTATGACATAAATCCTGCACAAACATGATAGGATTTCAATAAATAGATACTAAAGGTGCCCTTCTTTAGCAACAGGAATTTATGGACGGGCACTAGTTAAGAAAATCGGTATCAGGTTTTTTAAATCTTGATACACGGTGGTCTGCAATGCTAAATTCAGATATTTAGCCTGCTCAACCTTCTAATCCCCCCGGAGGCGATTTGTTAAGACAATGAGATACCGATTCCCAGTCCTTGCATTTGGACTATGGCTGTTGGCTGCGATTTACCCTGGTAGCACAGAAACCATATCAATATCCGGCTGGGCCATCGCCAAAAGCGCCGCGACAACCTTAGGGGCCAAGCAACTGAAAGAAGCCATTAACTTATCCGCTGCGTATTTGTTGAAGCAATGTCGCAAGAATGGGAAATTTATATATCGGATCAATGTGAATCCCGCCATCCGACCAAAGCCTAGATACAATTTACTGAGGCATGCCGGCACAATCTACTCTCTGGCCTTTTATGACCAATCCTATCCCCAGCAGCAGACTCTAAATACGCTCAAACGTGCGACAGATTTTTTAAAGAAATCCGTGATCGACCCGATTCCAGGAAATAATGAATTACTGGCAGTCTGGTCCAAACCGGAAATTACCCGCAGCGCCAAACCGTTACAGGCCAAGCTGGGAGGAACGGGTTTAGGGCTGGTGGCGTTGCTAAGTGTTGAAAAAAGAATCCCGGGGACGACGTCCATAGAATATTTACGCAAGATGGGTAATTTTCTCCTTTACATGCAGAAAAAGGACGGTAGTTTCTACTCAAAATATATTCCTGAAAAGGGCGGCAGGGATGACAGCTGGACATCTTTATATTATCCGGGTGAAGCGGCCCTGGGACTGTTGATGCTGTATGAAAAGTATCCTGTTTTAACCTGGCTGCAGGCGGCTGCCGAAAGCATGGCCTATCTCACGCGCAAACGCGAGGATCAAAACCTGGTAGAAGCTGATCACTGGGCGCTGCTGGCAACAGCCAAGCTCCTGCCGCTTTACGATCGCTGTCGTCAGCCATTACCAAAAGCGGCGATTGAACGTCATGCCATTCAGATTTGTGAAAACATTTTAAAAAGCCTGCCCCTAAAATACGACCATCCGATAAGATATGGTAGTTTCACAGAAGATGGCCGCACCACCCCGACGGCGATAAGGTTGGAAGGTTTGCTGGCGGCCCTTGGCTTCTTAACGGCAGATTATACTGAGCTGCGAAAAAAAATGATCGCTGCCATCGACCAAGGCATGCAATTTTTACTTCGGTCTCAAATAAAATCCGGTGAGCATGCCGGCGGCATACCACGGGCCATTCATACATTGCCTGAAGACCACCCTCAATTCAAGAAATCTTTCAATCGCCGGGCCACCGAGGTGCGGATTGATTACGTTCAACATGCATTGAGCGCAATGTTGCAATACAAAAGTAGTTTCTTTTAAAATTGGTTCGAAATTGTGCCGATCATCAACGCCGTGGTATAAACCATACTCCCTTGGAATCCCTGACCGCCAGTCCATGGTAAATTCTTTGACCATCAGGATGATTCAATTTTTGAATATAACGGCGACTATATCGACCGTCGGCCAGTTTGAAAGTATCCGTCGGTGTTATTTGGCCTGACCAGGAAGTGTCGGGTATAGACCAGGCGGCAGTTTCACCGCTTTTTTTTAATTCCAGAGCCATTTGAAATGCACTGTTCATCTGCTGCCTGGTGACATCGGGTAATCTGCTCAGGGGAGGCAAAACAGCAAGCAGTTCCAGGCGGCGCGCTGCTTTACGTCCAGCGTAGTGCCTTTCGGTCACGACAAAATGCTCGACCTCAGGCGCATAATTCCAGATTCTAGTTTCCTTAACCTTGGCTTTTGAAGGATTTTTAGAATTGTTATAGCGCTTGCAGACGATCTTCCAGGTGTCGAATTGACCTGCCATCACCGCAATCCGTTCAGTACCGATCACCTCGCAGCTCCAATTTACTCGATAGGATTTTGGCGGTTCCCCAGGATTGTTCGAAGTGACCATCTCGCTGATACCCGACACATTCCCCACCTTCAAGGGCCACAGAGAAGTTTTCTTCTTGAAAAGGAGGTCGCTTCGCGGCACAAATTGCCTTTTCCCATACCGTTTTCGGGTCTTCCACTTGGCTGAACGATAGGTAAAATCGGGAAATCGTTGGTAAACGTTTCCGCGATGGTTATGCCAGGTAACCAGCTGAGGGGAGATATCGGCAACCGTCTCCCAGGACCCGTCAGAATATACATAGGTTGTACCCAACTCGTAGCTTGGAAGCGCCACCGAATCGTCGTGGACCCCATCTGTTTTAAGAGCCGTCGAGCATCCGGTTGGCAAAATTAATAGCTGAAACAAAAGCAAATAGCGTAGGAAAGCGAATGTTCCGGTAAATTTAAATGTGCTCATTGTCTAATCCTCAGAGGAAATCAGCGACCACAAGCAGAGCTGGGGTATGAGGATGACCCCCGGAAGGGGCCGGAGCCACCTCTGCTGGCGGCCGCTGATTTTAAAAATATCATCTTCAATCGAATATAATCTCTCCGCGGCAAGCCGCGGAGTATCATGTTTTTAGGATTCAACTCACTTTTATCACAGCAAGCTGCATGGAATTAAACCCAGGAGAGATTAAAAATAGACTGCTTTTGTTTTCCATTCGCCTTTTTGGCGGTAGGCCAGACCATTGATCTGGCGGCGTTCGCTTGCAGTTGAAACTTCCATACGGAATTCACGGAAATATTGACCGCTGCTGTTGCGGTATGTCTTAACCGGCGTCACGATAATGACAGCCTGATTTTCCGGGGATTGCCACTGTCGGGGCGCTCCGCTTAAATTGTACTCCATGGCTTCCTGCAACACCTGGTCATAGCCGGCCGGAAACGGGGTGGGCATTGTAAACGCCGGCTGATCACCGTTGGTCGGTACCAGCCACCCGGCCCCGAAACCAACCAGGATCAGTATAATGGCGGCAGCCATTCGCATGGCTGGATGAAATACGGTGGATAGCCGGCTTTTCTTTTGCGCTGTGGGAAGGATGGTACTGATAAGTTGTTCGGGAACTTGCTCGTAAAGCACCTTGTTTAAAGAGTGTCGCAGGCGAGCGGTTGTTTTAATGGCATTGACAACATACTTGCGCGCATCGGCGTCACTTTCAAGAAATGCTTCCACCTCCCGCATGGACTCCGGGTCAAGCTCACCATCCACGTAAGACGAAAGTGTGAGGTCGTCAAATTTCTGATTCATTTTTTTTCCTCAATTTTTTCATACCGTTGGTCCCGAATGATTCATACCGACGCTTATAGAGCAGCTCAGCGAGTTTGGCCCTGGCTCGGGCAACTCGACTGGCAACCGTTCCCGGGGGCACTTCCAGCACGACGGCGGCCTCTGCGTAAGAATAGCCTTCCACGCCAATCAACATAATCGCAGCACGATGCTCATCATCGAGTTTGTCAAGCGCAGTTTGCAAATCCAGCACAAGATCCAAGCGACTGCCGGCGTAGTGTTCAGATGCTCTTTCCTGATTTTGCTCGGACAATACGATTAACTTAGCGGATCGGGTCTTACGCCGACGCAGATTATCAATCCAGCGGTTATAAATGATACGAAAAAGTAAATTTTTAAGATGCAGCTCCACTCCGGACCGGTCCAACTTTT
>JASFFJ010000741.1:0-3911 GCA_050124355.1 Desulfobacterales bacterium
TACATCGAGGCGACCAAACGCATTTTGGATAACGGTATGTTGGGAACGGTTACAGCTGTGAACGCACTCTGGACTGTTTTGAAGCCGCCCAGTTATTTCAACGTTGCCTGGCGCCGCAAACCAGGTGTCGGCCCTGTGTTAATTAATCTCATCCATGATATCGATAATCTGAGATACCTTACCCTTGAGTCAACCATGGCCGTGGCTGAAGCGGTGCGAAGATGCAAACCGGTTGCACTTGAAAATAACAAGGGGAAGGCGTGAGACTTCAGAGTGAGAAAAAGGTAACGGTTAAAAATAAGGTGTTAGGCGGACCGATTCCTCTGATATGTTTGCCGCTGATTGCAAAAGACCGATCAGCGCTCTTACAGCAGACGGCTGAACTAGTCCGGTTGGATCCTGATTTGATCGAGTGGCGAATCGACGGCTACGATCAGGTGACAGACATTGGCGCTTGCCTGGCGGCGCTGCAGGCATTGAAGGCCGCCATGGGATCGATTCCGCTGATTTTTACCTGCCGGATCCACGTGGAGGGTGGATTTAAAAAAATATCCCAGGAGACGCGATTGGAGCTCATCACCACGGCTGTAGGGTCGGGTAACGTGGAGATTGTCGATGTGGAGATCTGCAATGAACCGGCTTTTATCGAAAAGGTAAAAAAAACCACCCAAACGGGTAACGCCAAACTGATTCTTTCTTACCACAATTTTGATAAAACGCCTGATGAAACTTTTATTTATGACAAGCTCCTTAGGGCCCAGGATCTGGGAGCCGATATCGCCAAACTGGCGGTCATGCCTAAAGATTATGCAGATGTATTAACCTTGCTCGGCGCAACGTTGAAGGCCCGGACAGGAAGGGTCAACGTGCCCATCGTAACCATGTCGATGGGACCGGAAGGCCAGGTAACCAGGGTAGCCGGCGGGCTGTTTGGATCGGACCTTACATTTGCCGTCGGCAAAGAAGCCTCTGCACCGGGACAAATCCCCATTGGTGGGCTCCGGCAGGCTATGAAGGTATTGTATGAGTAAAATAACTAGTGTATTATGGCGTCGTGTTTTCAAAGATGACACCGCTTTTGTTGGCCAATCTTATCACGCTAGTTCTGATTACTTATATTCCTCAGCTCTGTATATGGCTTTCCGCACTATTTTTTGACTGACAATAAAATGCTGAGAGGTATCAAATGATGGAAACTCGAAATGCCGTACACCCGGCGCACGCTATTCGATTTGATACGGCGGAAATGCGCGAACATTTTCTGATACAGGATCTGTTCAAACCGGATAAAATTAAATTGGTATACAGCTATTTTGACCGGTTGATCGTTGGCGGTATATGTCCTGTGAACCCCCTGAAACTTGAGGTTGATGAAAAGATCATTGGCGCTTCCTTCCTGCTGGAACGACGAGAATTGGGGGTGATCAATGTCGGTGCGGCAGGTGCCATAACGGTGGACGGTAAACCCCATGAGCTATCTCCTAAAGACGGACTGTACGTCGGTATGGGGGCTGAAAAACTGGAATTTTCCAGTGCGGACAAAAACCATACCGCCCGATTTTATCTCAATTGTGCACCGGCCCATGTGAATTATCCGACCTCGATCGTCACCTTCAGCCAAGCCGAGCCGACTGAGATGGGAGAAATGGCCCTCAGCAACCAAAGAACCATTCGCAAGTATATCCACCCGGACGGCGTCAAAAGCTGCCAGTTGGTAATGGGCATGACCACCCTGGAAACCGGAAGTGTATGGAACACCATGCCGGTGCATACCCACCAGCGGCGGATGGAAGCTTACTTCTATTTCGGACTAGCGGATGATCAGGTTGTATTTCATTTCATGGGGCAGCCCTCGGAGACGCGGCATCTTGTTGTTCGCAATGAGGAGGCGGTACTATCCCCCAGTTGGTCCATTCACTCTGGCGCTGGAACTGGCGCCTATACATTTATCTGGGGAATGGTTGGTGAAAATCAGACGTTCACGGATATGGATGCCGTACCCATGAAAGACTTGATGTAGCGCAATCTGCAAAACGTAATGGCGCAGAGCTCGCTGGGTCTAAATGAGGAGGAAGCAAAAGCTTGAATTGTGAATTATTGTTAACAATTGCATCTGCATTAAAACACTGAATGGCTTTTTTGGCTCGCCTTAGACGTTGTTGAATTTCCAAACTGCCATTTTAAGCGGTAGATAGCATCTGGAGTGCGTAACTCTTTGCCCTCAATCATTTTCTTAATTGCTGGGGTTACTCGATGATATAATTTGTATAACCCATCCATAAACTCAAGTTCAGAGATCTCTTTCCATTCTTCGTTTTCGTTATATCTGACTTCATAGCGGGGCATTGTAAACAAAATCCACCTCCTCTGTTGAAGTTCAGTTAAAAAAAACCCTGCATGTTAATGTGATCGCACAATTCATGCCAGGAAGGTGAGATGTCATACTGATTCCTTAAATTTATGTAACTCATTAATATTAATAATAACTTTGATCAGACTGAATAGGTTTAACGGCGGTCGGATGCTTTGGGGAAGCGCTATCTGCAAATCAAATATACAGCCAATTGTCAACTTGATTTACTATTTGATAACCTCAGCTCATTCTTGACAACCTCGTAAAAAGTCAGAATTTCGATTTTTGTTCATTGAAACACATTGAAATTAAAAGCCCTGAAATTTTATTTTGTGCTTTTTGTGCTTTTTTGCGGCTATATCATTCCTAATCTTTTAATTTCATCTTCCAGCATGATAATACAATAGCGGCAGAGCTGACCGGATTTACGATCGACATCTTCTTCATTGCGGCAGTAATGCATGATGCAAGCGTCCTCCGGACAATGGCGCAGATTGAAGGTATGGCCCAGCTCGTGGATGGCCTCTTTGACGATTCGCTCGATGTACTTTGGGGGGACGTTCGTACCCGAACGTCCCTCGTTTAATCGAAACGTCGAGACGATGCAGGCCTGCCCTCCCAGCTGGGCTTCACCGTAGACGTGAGTTAAAATAGGAATAAAGAGATCGACCTGGGCGATGGCCAGCACCCGAATGGAATCGGGTGGGATGTCGGCGGCCAGCCGATCCAGGATCGCCGTTGAGTGGTATTGATTGCGGTTGTCATCCAGGGCAAAAGAAAGATCTTGCAGAATTGTATTTGTTTCGGTTGAAAATCCGAATACCTGTTCGATTTCTCCGGCCACGGCATCAATCAGCTCGGGACTTAACTCTCCAACCGGCGAAATCAGAATCCTATGTTCACGTTGGGAAGTCAAGCTGTCTTTTGGTAAGGGTTCATAGGTTCAAAGGCCATGGTTAATTCTTTTGGAGATGATATCGTTTGATTTTGCTGTATAGCGTGGACCGGTCGATGTCCAGAATTTTGGCGCAGCGGGCGATATTCCAGTCATTATCGGTCAGAATCAACCGGATATGGGCTTTTTCTACTTCCTGCAAGCTGTTGTTTCTGGGGGCGTGCAGGGGTTCGTGACAGAAAATGGGTAAATATTCGGGAAGTATTCTACGTTCCTTGGCGACCACCACGGCCCGTTCGATGGCATTTTCAAGTTCGCGCACGTTGCCCGGCCAGTCATAGAGCATGAGCTCGTCCATGGCTTCCCGGTCGATTTTATCGATGTCTTTATTCGTTTCCTGGACAAAGCGGTGAAGAAAATGTTCTGCCAGCAGCGGAATATCCTCTTTGCGTTTATTCAAAGACGGCATTTTAATGGAGATCACATTGAGGCGGTAAAATAGATCTTCGCGAAAACTGCCGTCTTTAATCGCTGCTTCCAAATTTCGATTGGTGGCGGCGATCACCCTGAAATCCGCTTCGATGGGCTGGGTGCCGCCGACACGATAAAACACCCGGTCCTCTAATACCCGCAGCAGATCGATTTGCATACGCATGTTGATTT
>JASFFJ010000742.1:0-3899 GCA_050124355.1 Desulfobacterales bacterium
CAAATCTACAATAAAATCACTTGATTCGACGAATTCGATTCAGGCACGAAATCCACACTTTCACCAGAATGTAGATTGGTCAGGGGAAACATACAATGGCCAGGCGTTTTAGATTTGTCGAGCGAACCTAACATTTTGATCATTTCGTTATTGTGAATTAGCTAATGCAATTTACAGTCACACTCCTTATATATTTAGGGTGAACCAATGAGGCTTGAGCTGACCAAAAATTAAATACCGATTGATTCCACAGTGTGTTTCATGTATCCAAAAACTATCTGAAATATTCTCGATAAATTTGATAGTTGGTTGTTTCTCAATAATATCAAAGGTTGGCAGAGAAAAAGACCGACCACAACATATGGGGTTCGCCAAATAATAGGCATGATCCACGGTCCATTACGGCAAGTATGGTTCAGTAGCATTGTGCGAATATAAACCGTGGACTATTGGCTATATTCCCCGGTATAAATATTCTTAATGAAACCAAAGTCAAAAAGGTTTCGTCAATAAGTCACGCCGCATCTAACGTCTCTATTCCGGGCGTGCCGAATTGCGTGATCAGGAAATGGAACAATCCTGGCGTGTGTGCACCGCACCAGCAGAAAATTTTCCCCATCGGGGTGAACGAGAACTCGCGCTTGCGCTTGTGAATGGCGCGGACGCATACTTTGGCCGACTTTTCGGAAGACCACATAAATCGGTTAACGATTTTCTTCTTGTTCGGGTTGAAATGCCCGTTATTGTCGATTTGCGAGAACTCAGTATTCATATATCCAGGGTAGAGTACGGTGCAACTCACCCCACTGCCATGGAGTTCCATGGCAAGAGTCTGCCCTATGGCTCTTAACGCGTACTTCGAAGCACAATAGGCACCGAACATCGGCACTGTCGCAAGAGATGCGGCACTACCAACCAAAGCGAGCCTTCCCTTGGTCTTCCGCAACTCCGGCAAGGCGTGTTTAGCAGTCATGGCAGCACCGATGACGTTGACTTCAAATTGACGCCGCCAGTCGTCTGTTTCCAAGGTCTCAACGTTTCCTTTAAGGGGGAAAGCGGCGTTTGCAACTGCCACGTCCAGAGAGCCAAACCGTTTGATGACCTGGTCTACGGCCGATGCTATCTGTTGCTCCTGACCCACATCGCACGAAACCGCCAATCCCGAACCACCCTGTCTTTCGATCTCTCCAACGGTCTCCTCTAAACTGTCTGCTCGACGACCACTTACCGCTACCCGTGCTCCCAGTTGCGAATATCTCAGCGCCATTGCTTTGCCAAGTCCGCTACCGCCACCGGTAATCCAGGCAGATTTTTCATTGTAGCTTTGTTTCATTTCTTTATCCTCCTTGGTTGAGCGATCCATCCTGGAGACCGCTGCTTAATAATTATTAAGATTCGACAATTGTCGAATCATACAATCTAAAAAAGACCGCGCATCCCTACTTTCTGTCGTTACCTGACAACACTTGCTGCACCTCTGCTGACTTCAGTCGTGTGATTTGTGGCTGAATGAGACCGCTCGAGACCACGGGTGCCTCTTCGGCAGTCTGCCATGGAATCTCGGGCCACCACCGTGTGATTTCTGGCGGGTTGGCGGGCTCAACGCTCTCACCCGGTTGCGGCACTGCCACCTGGACACCTGCCTTTTCGGCAGCAACAAGCACGCGCTCCACGGGCTCCGTCCACGCGTGCATCGCCAGATCGAACGTCCCCCAATGGACGGGGATGAACAGGCCACTGCCAATTGCAAGGCGTGCTTCGATAGCCTGCTCTGGACCAATGTGAAGGTCAGTCCACAGCTGATCATAGGCCCCGATCTCTATGAGAACGGCGTCGAACGGTCCGAGTCGCTCGCCGATGGCCGCAAAGCCGGGGAACATACCAGTGTCGCCACTATAATAGATGCGATGATCGTGACCACTGATGACCCAACCGGACCACAGGGTCTCGTTTTTGTCGGTCATGGCGAGGGAACGCCCGGAAAAGTGCCTCGCCGGAGTGGCGGTGAGTGTGAGATCACCGAGCTTGACGTTTCCCCACCAGTCACGCTCGATGATACGGTCGGATGCCACGCCCCAGTGCTCAAGGTGGGCACCAACGCCGAGCGGCACAACGTATAACGGCGCGCGCTTGCCAAGTGCCTGAATCGTGTGCTTGTCGAGGTGGTCGAAATGGTCGTGGGAGATCACCACGACATCGATGGCGGGCAGTTCATCGATTGTAAGCGGTGTCTTGTGAAAACGCTTAGGCCCCATCCATGAGAAGGGCGAGGGGCGCTCGCTCCACACCGGGTCAACGAGGAGCCGATGGCCGTCGATCTCGACCAAGAGTGTCGAGTGACCTAGCCAGGTAATGCGCAGACCGCCTTCTGGACTGATATCGAAGTCGCTCGCCACGCGCTCAACTACTGGGAGAGGGGTATTGGGAACGGTGTTATCGGCCCCGCGCATCCACTTACCGAGGGACTCGAAGAACTTGGGCTCGATGCTGGCGAGTAAGTTAACGAACTTACCGTCACGCCAATTGGGCGAGGCCTTCATCGCTTCGAGGCGTGCGTCGGTGGCGCTCTTGCCACTTGAGGTACAACTATTCATCGCTACAACACCTCCCGCCACGGTAGCGAGCACCGAAGCGCATATCAGTATCTTTTTCAATTTCATCGGCTCACCTCAGGCATCCAGAAAAAGGCCGTGAACTCTTTAGGGGGTACAGGCCTCTGTTTGATAAAAATACGATTCGAAAAGTGTCGAATCGTATGTTTAAAAAAAGGGAACAACCTACTCTCCTTCGATTCCAGACAATACCTGCTTCACCTCAGCCAACGTTTCCTTGTTTATCTTAGCCACAAGGTACTTACCACGCTTTTCGGTTGTGATGAGGTCGGCGTTGGCCAGCTCCTTGAGGTGATGGGAGATCGTCGGCGGGCTGAGTCCGAACAATTTAACGATGTCGCTGATGGTGCACTCCGGCGCTTCAAAATCCGATTCCTCGTGTTTTGCAATCTCCATGTACAGCGCCACCCGGTTCTCGTTGGATAGTGCTTTCATAATCTTGGCCAGCCTTTTGGCATCCATCTTTCTTATTCCCATCTGCAATCTCATTTAGACAGTTGTCTAATTATATTATATAATAATCTTGCGGTCAATAGAAAAGCTCCAGTAAAAGTAATCAAAGATCGAAAAGTGGCATAGAAATAACCGCGCACTATGCCTATCATTCCTCGATGTGCTTAAAGCCTTCGGCGTGGAAACATACGACCATTAGTCCTCATTTTTTCTATTGGCGGCCTATACAAGATATTGTGGTTATGGAATCTGGTAAAAACCGGTGATATCTCCAACCTATTTGAATCGCCGAGCTAATTTTTGTGGCTGAGATATCATTTTGAAACCTGGATAAAATAAAATCTGTATATGCCCGCTCTGCGAGTCTTCTTGCTCGATTTTATTCAGGTATAAATTGCGGATTTGTTGAACAAATCTATAAGTGAATCGGGGCATTGGAAAGATTTGACTAAGGCACGAAATCCACACTAAGCTCAAAATATAGATTTCCGATTACCCAATCTATAACCCGGCGAGATTGTGGATTTGTCATGGTAATCTATCAATTTAAATAGCTTTTTTTTTCTTGTAGATTAGTAATGCCAATCTGAACAACGTTTCAGCCAGGATAACAATGACTTTGGTAACCCTAAACTTCTCTATAATAAGGTTGCAGCAGATATGAATTATTAGACACGGCGATTTTATGTGAATAAAATGCGGTGAAACTCCCCCCTCTCCTTAAACTGCACAATTACTGGCTGGTGACACGATCAAGCAAAAGCATCTTTAATGCCCGTCCAGTTAATTTTCGACTCCGTCCCCAGCTTCGTTTGACAGCTTACAATTAAGTAC
>JASFFJ010000743.1:0-3895 GCA_050124355.1 Desulfobacterales bacterium
CCCAACGACCGGTGGGCAGTGGATGAATTCAACGGAATGCCTTATCGACCGTTAGGAGACTCGGGCCTGCGGGTGGCCAATGTCGGCATCGGCACCTGGAAATTCGGCTATCCGGAAAAAGGGGACGGCGCCAGAGTTGACGAAAAAACAGCCCACCGGATTTTTGATCGTGCCATTGAGGTCGGCGCTACATTCTGGGACACCGCCAATCGATATAATAATGCCTCCGGTAATTCCGAACGGGTTATCGGTACTTGGATGCGGCTGAACCCCGATCAGCGACGCAATGTGATTGTGGCCACAAAAATATTTGCACCAATGGATGGTGTTTCGCCCAATCACGGCCGATTGTCGCGCCTGAATATTATTGAGTCAGTGCATGCCTGTCTCGAGCGGTTGCAGGTGGATTATATCGATCTGTTGTATTTTCATCTCTTCGATTCCACGACGCCCGCCGAGGAAAGTTTGTCTGCCATTGAGGACCTTGTCAAAGAAGATGCCATCCGCTACTTTGCGGTATCGAACTTCACGGTTGATCAATTAAAGCTCTATCAATCTCTCGAGCCGCACTTTTCGATCCGAGTCCGGCTGCTGGCAGTTCAAAATAAATTCGACATTATTAGCTTAGAGGATGATCAAAAACCGGGTGTCCTCGATTATTGCGCGCAAAGCGGCCTATCATTTGTCGCCTGGTCCCCTTTGCTTAAAGGATTGTTAACGGATAAATATCAGGATCTCACCGGCGTTGGACCGGGAGATCGATTATACGATGAAGGAACGCTGGATTCTGCTCTTGAAAGGTATGATTTACCCCGTATCAAGAAGCTGGCCGATTTATCAAAAGAATGGGGCATTTCACTCAACCAGCTCGTTATCGCCTACATGCTTTCAAGGCCGGGTATGGGTCCGATTATTGCCTCTGTTTCCAGCGTCGACCAACTGGAATCCAACGCGTATGGCGGCCGCATTACTTTTTCGAAAGAAGAGATCCTTAAAATAGAGGAAATTCTGACGGAAAAATGAATCAGCGCAAGGTTGCCGTGACACCCATGGGAGACCAACTTAGAATGAGCAGCAATCTCGAGCTGGCGGGGTATGACTCAACCATCAATCGCCGACGAATCGCGGCGACCCGCAGAGCGGTCAACATGGTTTTGTCCGGTATCGATGATTTGGAACTTATTCAGATATGGAGCGGGTTTAGGCCAAACACGCCGGACACCCTGCCGATCATCGAGCGAAATGATACGTTTAACAATCTGATACTGGCCACCGGCCATGACATGCTCGGCATGACCCACAGTCTGGTAACGGGGAAGCTGGTCAGTGAAATCATCGAAGGGAAAAAGCCGTCCGTCGATCTGGAGCCCTTGCGGCTGAGCCGCTTTCGATGACAAGCAGCTAAAATCTAAGGTGATGAATCGACTCATAAGGGGGGCTTTGAATTTTATCCTTCTTTTTTTGTCTGGTTAAATGCGAAGATTAAATACGACAAAAATAGGATTGGATTCTTATCTTTAAAAGACAATTGGACAGGATTAACAAGATCATCAGGATATAGCGACCTTCGGTCGAAGGGCAGTTCCTCGCCGAAGGCAAAAAAAATCCCAGTAATCCTGTAAATCATGTCTTAAAAAAATAAAATCGAATCCATTCCTCTGAAATTTCACAAATGGTTACGGTTTACGAGTCGCGTGTTAAGGGTTTTTCTTCTCTGATCTCTGATCTCTGACCTCTGACCTCTGGCATCTAACCTCTTTCTACTGGCACCTGAAACCGGAAACCAATTTTACACATATAGGAGGATTCCATTCCATGTCGAACACGAATTCATTTGAAGCCACTTTTGGTGGCGAAGGCTGGTCACCGCGCACGCAGAGCCTGCGGCAGGAACTCGGCACGCACTGGCGTGCCTGCGGGATCAACAGCGAGTGGGCACCGCTCAAAACGGTGTTACTTCATTCGCCCGGTGATGAACTCGCCGCATCGCTTGATGACTATGATGCCGTCCAGATGCTTGCGCCCCTCGATGTCCCCAGAGCGCGTGCCCAACACGATGATCTTGCCGCAGCTTATAGAAAATTTGGCGTCGATGTCATTTTTGTTGATCCGGAGGGACCGGTTCGCCCCAATCAGATGTTTGTCGCCGACCTCATGGCTGCAACACCTGAAGGGGCTATCCTTGCCAGACCCGCATCTACGGTTCGGGCAGGTGAAGAGCGTTGGGTAGCGCGTCGTTTGGCCGACATGGGCGTCCCAATTGTAAAGTCGGTGCGTGGCAACGCTACCTTTGAAGGGGCAGATCTCATGTGGCTTCGACCGGATGTGGCCATTGTGGGCCGAGGATTGCGAACCAACAACGAGGGTGCCTCCCAGGTGACTGCCATTATAGAGGAAATGGGGGCAGATATGGTCCAGGTGGATCTGCCCTACGGCTCGATGCATTTGATGGGATTGCTGCGTATCGCGGACAAAGACTTGGGGCTTGCTTTTCCAAATCGGTTGGCACACAGAGGGGTTGAAGCCTTGAAACACTGCGGTTATGACGTGGCTTTCGTACCGGATACCGATGAATTGACCAATGGATCCGCCTTTAATTTCGTCTGCCTGGGGCCGCGGGAGATCCTGATGCCGTCCGGTAACCCCAAGACCCAGTCTTTTTATGAATCGTTGGGTATCCAATGTCATCCAGTGGACGTCAGCGAATTGAGAAAGGCCGCCGGGGCCATGGGCTGTTTGACCGGTATCGTGGAAAGGGAGTTTGTGGGATGAGAAGAAAAGACACAGAGATCATTAATCCACTGAAAATAGTGACAAAATAGTGACAAATTACAAATCTCAAGCACCAAATTCCAAATAAATATCAAATCCCAATATCCAATGTCCGAAATCCATTTTTCGGGATTTTTTGCCATACAAAGGATCAAAGAGATTGAAAATTAGAATTTGAAACATTTGAATTTATTTGAGCTTTGGGATTTGTAGTTTGGGATTTTGCAAAGCTGTAGGTCAAGTTGCGCCGCAGGCGCTACCTGACATTCCGCTCTGAAAAAATAGGCTTGGTTCTAACATCGGCCGTGGCTTATTCGTAGGTTGGGTTGAGCATCCCGATATTTGTTGTTGGGTTTCGTTCCTCTACCCAACCTTGCTGCTTACCAGCCATTTTAGTGCCATCAGCGAAACCCAACAAAATGGCTGAAGATAGAATTATCCCCGGGAAGAGGTAAAAACGATGACCAATATTGCGCCTCTGATCAAACAGGACCGGTTAATACACCTGACCAAAACATTGGTGGAAATTCCGTCGGTAACCGGCCATGAGCATTCCCTGGCGGACTGGGTATTTGACTACCTGACTTCCCTGGGCATGGATCACGTCAACCGCTTGCCGGTGGAAGATGCCGGTGATACGATCGTCGCCTGCCTGGAAGGATTGCAGGAAGGTCCCGGTATACTGCTGCTCTTTCATCTGGACACCTTCGATGTCTGCGACGGGTGGGATACCGACCCGTTCAAAGCCGTTCGGGACGGCAATCGATTGTATGGTTTAGGAAGCCATGACATGAAGGCCGGCGGCGCCTGTATTTTAGGTGCACTGGAGGCCATTGTTCAGTCCGGGACAAAATTGGGTGGGCGCCTTTACGTTGTTGCCACTGCGGATGAAGAAAACTGGTCGCGCGGTGCCCATGAAGTCATTAAGAGCGGACTGCTGAAGGAGTGTATCTGCGGATTGAACCCGGAGCCGACGGCACGGGGAGAGGTCCGGATTGGCCAGCGGGGCCGGCATGTATTTCATCTAACCCTGAAGGGAAAAACCATCCAGGCATCCTATGACCATGATGAGGGGATAAATGCGGTGGTTGATGCGGCCAAACTGGTAACCGCCCTGGACCAG
>JASFFJ010000744.1:0-3894 GCA_050124355.1 Desulfobacterales bacterium
CGATACGGCGGCTCCTTTTCAATATTGCATGAGGACACCGGGTTGAATCTCACCCTGTCCTCCGGTAAACTGGAGCGTGATAACCAGAGCGATCCCTATAACCTTTACGGCAAAATTGGATGGCTGAGGAACTTCTTTCCATTCGGATGGACGGCTTTTAGCGCCGACTACACGCGATCTTATAATCTTCCCACAGACAGCGACGACGGCTATTCGGTCGGTCTGGCGGCGGTCCAATCATTCGAGAAGTTCGGCAGCGAAGTTTACATGCTCTATCGTCTTCATTCGCTGGATCGGGATGTTGAGCCCGATGTCCATGACATCAACGTGTTATCAATCGGAGCAAGGGTGAAGTTCTAATGGGTATATTTAGAAAACTCGGACAAAAAGCGCTGGTAATGGGTCTAGTGCTGGTGGTATTGCTGACCGTCGGGTGTGCTGGCATCAAGCCCTACAAGCCGCATGACTATCGTGAGGACGGACCGAAGAGGGGCCTCTTTACCGGTTCCCAGGGTGATTGGGTGATCATGGGGCCGAAGGTGCCGCAGAAGGACAAAGAGGAAAAGAAAATGGAGGAGCCAGAAACCGGGACCGAGCATGAACAAAATAAACAGCCAATAAAGTCGACGGATGGCGATCAATAGCAAAGCCTGATCGGGAGCGGAAGATTTAATTGTGCTCTAATTTATAATGTTATGACTCATTTTATTCACTTATATTCTAACTATTCACCGCAGAGCCTACAGCTCGGAGGGCGGGAGATCGCAGAGAAATTTGGGTTTATTCTTTTTCACCCTTTTCAGCGAAAAAGAATAAGAAAAATATCCTCTGTGAACTCTGTGCCTCGAATGAGCGGCTTGTCGAGTCGTAGCTCGAAGAGCGAAGCCCGAAGCGAATGGGCGGTGAGGCAAAATAATACTATATCACAACTTTCACATAGCGAGGTTTGAAATGGTACATACTCATATTCTTAAGAAATTCAGGCTTGAACGGATTGGGTTGGTTGCTATTGTCACCTTCTTTGTCTTCACGGGATCGTTGCAGGCCGAACCAATTGCAGGTAAACCCCCCTTGACGGTGGTTAGCAGGGGGGCTGGGGCTTATACCAAAAGCCAGATGCTGGCCTTTGTTAACCCATACCGGGAAATGAAAAACCGTTGGGTGAATGTGGAACACTATAATGGAGGGTTGGCACAGATTCGTGCGCAGGTCCGTTCGTTCAACGTCAAGTGGGACGTGGTAGAAATTGAGATTGCTGATGCCATTCGGGCTTGTAAAGAGGGGTTGTTGGAAAAAATCGATCACTCTGTCCTTGGAAGGTCAGCGGTCGATGATTTCTATCCGGGAACCCTTCAAGATTGTGCCGTCGGTGAAAGTATTTATGCGATGGTGGTCGCTTACAATGCGGATCAGTTGACAGCGGAGAAGCCCTCTACCCTTTCGGACTTCTTCAATCTCGAGAGATTCCCCGGTGCGCGTGGCTTGCGCAAGTCCCCGGTGGTCAATCTGGAATGGGCGTTATTGGCGGATGGGGTCTCTGTTGATCAAGTATATCAGGTGTTGTCGACCGATTCCGGTGTGAATCGCGCTTTCAAGGTACTCGATCGAATCAAAAAGAATATTGTGTGGTTGGAGGACGATCCCCTCCAACCGTTAGAGCTTCTTCGCAACAAGAAGGTGGTGATGACCGTTGGCTATAGCGGCGGAATCTTGGATGCGATCAAAAAGCGTAATGAAAACCTTGCGATTGTCTGGGATAGCCGGGCCTGGGACATGGTGGTCTGGGTGATCCCCAAAGGAGGGGTCAACCTTAAAGAGGCCCTCGATTTTATTGTATTTGCAAGCGATCCGAAGCGCATGGCGGATCACGCAAACTACATATCGTATGCACCTGTTCGTAAGTCAGCCGTGACCTACATCGACGATAGGGTCCGAAAATACCTTCTGACTACAAACAAGAACGTTGGTAATATTCTCCGAATCGATCATAAATGGTGGATCACCAATAAGCAAGCGATCGCGATAAAAGCACGTTTCGCGCAATGGAGGATTGAAAAACCCTGGCGTCCTAATTTCCATCCGCCCAGCGAGGGTTACAGCAATTAGAACGGAGGACAGAGGTCAGAAGACAGAGACTGGTGGTTGATTGAGTTGAATGGTTGAATGGTTGATATAAATAATTCGGATATGTTTATCGAATGGGCCAAGGCGAATACGCAACATTGGGGAGAAACGCCCGTTGAAACGGAATTCAGGTTTTTAATGGAGAAATGGCCGTGCAAACCGTAAAATTGAAGATTGAAGACTGAAGATTGAAGATTTAATTTTGATATGGTTAACATAAGGCGCAAAAAGCACAATTATTCAACTTCAGGGCTTCCATTTTCCACTTTTACAAGCTTTTCAATAAAAAAATAAATGCGCAACATAGGGTAATTACGCCGCCGGCGCTTGGATCTAACAGGATGCTTAAATTTGCGAAGAACAATCTACAACCCCGGAAATGCTATTTTAAAGGGCGGATTAATTAGATGTCCGATTTTATCCTAGCAATGGTCTCTATTGTTTATGTCCTCGTTTGTCTGACTAATGAAGATGATCAAGAAAAATGTTCAACGTCATTTTCAGCTAAGAATAATATGAAAATGGAGGCAAAGGGCAGATTACTGCAGGAAGAAGGTGAGAGGGCGAGAAGGTGTGAAGGTGAAAAAGAAATCCGCAATCCAAAATTGAATAACCCAGAACTCAGAACCTTTAAACCTCTGAACCTCCGAATCCTCAACCCTCAACAAGGAGGCGAAATATGAAAAAATTGTTGATTGTAGTCATCGTATTAATGGTAGCTGGTGCCGCGTATGCCGGTCTAATTACGCAATGGGGTTATTCCGGTGCCGAAGGGCCGGAGCACTGGGGAAAACTCGATCCTAAATTCAGCGCCTGCTCTGCGGGCAAGAATCAGTCACCGATCAATCTTACGGATTTCATTGAATCCGATTTAAAGCCGGTAAGTATTCAGTACGAGGCGGGTGGAAATGAAATCATCAACAACAGGCATACGATCATGGTGAGATTTGCCCCAGGCAGTAAAATCTCTATCGATGGTCATGAGTTCGAGCTCAGGCAATACCATTTTCATGCCCCCAGCGAAAATCATATAAACGGTAAATCATATCCCATGGAAGCGCATCTCGTGCATGTAGATCAAAATAAAAATCTTGCCGTCATCGCCGTGATGTTCGAGGAGGGCCAGGCGAATCAATCCCTTGCAGACGTTTGGTCTCATATGCCCGAGAAGGGGGGTGAAAGGCGAAGTCTGCCTTCGGCCATCTCGGCAGAGGGTATTTTGCCTTCCAATCGGGATTACTATCGTTTCAACGGATCGCTGACGACACCGCCCTGCTCGGAAGGCGTCTGGTGGCTGGTCATGACGGAGGCCGTGACGGCATCAAAAGAGCAGATAGATAAATTTGCGCAAGTGATGGGGCATCCCAACAACCGTCCCCTACAGCCGCTTAACGCGCGCCCGGTGCTAAAGTAACCGATCCAGTGAAGCTGACGGCTGCTGTTGGACCTGGACGATCGGCTGCTGTAGTATGAGGGCGACGCCTAAAACGTTGGAGAGAAATTGATTGTTCGACCCAGAGGCTCTCGATGGGCAGAATACCGCAATTTTAGATCATTTACTTGCTCTACGCTATATGTTGCTCAAATCAAGTCAGAATCAATTGTAAATATAATGTGACAAAGCAGAGCTATATATGGACTTAAAGAAAATAGATTTACTGATTCTCTTAACGATCGGGATACTGTCCTTAATTAGCCCGGGTATCCTCCATGCCGGTGCCGCCTACATCTATGAAATGGCCAATCCGTCTGACACGGGCTACGCCGGTG
>JASFFJ010000745.1:0-3886 GCA_050124355.1 Desulfobacterales bacterium
GTAGTAAAGGCGCTTTCATCACTCCCCCGTTGAACAGTACCGCGGTGGGCAATTCTGAGGGACGTTCGTCTTGCCGACTGAGAAATTGGGCCAGGTGTTGGGTCACGGCCGGATCAGATTCATACGGCAAGCCGGTTTCCTGGATGCCGGCCCGCTGAACGGCTGCGGGACGACTGTCGGCGTCACAGAACGGAAAGAAACCGTCCACGATAACCTGTTCCACATCCGCCCGGCGAAGGTCTGTTCTGAGTGTACCGCCGATTAAGCTGCTGCCCCGGCCTAATATGGAAACGGGCACCGTATCGCTGTCTGAATGCGCCAGTAGTTTTTCCTTGGCGGCCCGGCAACGGTGCCACAGAGCGCGCATCTGCCAGGAATCCAACCGGGTTCCTTTTTCCGAGAATCGTTTGGCGATGGTGTAGGCCAGGGCGAGGTCCATGTTGTCACCGCCGATCAATAGGTGATTTCCCACGGCAATCCGCTCCAACTCCAGTTCACCGGATGATTCTGATACGCGAATCAGGCTAAAGTCACTGGTGCCACCGCCCAGGTCGCATACCAGCACCAGATCCCCGGCAGCGATGTCATCGCGCCAGCGGTCGTTGGAAGCCTCGACCCAGGCATAAAATGCCGCCTGGGGCTCCTCCAACAAAGTAATATCGGGCAATTGCGCCATTTCGGCCGCTTTTACCGTCAACTCCCGGGCCACGGCATCGAACGAGGCCGGAACGGTCAGAAAAATATCCTGTCGCTCCAATGCCAGACGTTCATCCTCACGTGCCATGGAGAAATTCCAGGCCCGGCGAATGTGATCGAGGATGGCGGCGGTGGCTTCCACTGTTGAGAGCTTGGGCACCTCCGGGGCGGCGCCCCAAGGTAAGATCGCCTGGTTGCGGTCTACCATCGGATGGCAAAGCCATGATTTGGCCGAGCTGATCAGCCGCTGTGGAAGCTCAGCCCCCCGCTCTCGAGCAAATTCTCCGACAACCTGGCTGACATCCTTTTGCCAGGGCAGGTTCAGAGCGTCCGGCGACATGTCTTTTTCTCCCGGCAGAAAAATGAAAGACGGCAGCATTGATCGTGCGGCGACACTGCCCGGTCCGCTAATCTGTGGGATCTCGAGTATCTGAATTTCAGACGCCGCTTCGTCAACCATCTCGGCCGGTGTGTAGGCCAAAATGCTGTTGCTGGTCCCGAGGTCGATACCGACGATATATTTTGAATTAGTCATAATATTAGCTTTCTATGTTTATCTTAAACGCTGTGGTTCCAGGTTCAGGGTTCAAGCCCGCCCTGGCGCGACGGGATGCGGCTATGCAACTATTTTCATATCTTACAGAGTTGGCTTTTCACCACTAGATCCTGACATGCCAGGTCTGGGCCAGGGGTTCAAAGGTTACAACTAATGGATGTAGTCCCCACTATCAGCCCAATAAAGTGAGAGTTATTGGTTCAGTAAGCTTGAAGCAGCGAGGCCATAAATCTGGGAAGCTCAAAAGTTCCACATTTTCCTAGCATCCCAGCATTCCGGCTTACCGGCGTCCCAGCCAAAAACCTTTATAAACATGACGAAAGCCAGAGTCTTCCCGATACAAGCTATCAAATTTTTTTCAACCCAGAACGCTGAACCCTGAACCTCTCAACCTATGTTTATGTAATCTCCACTTCCGCGGGGGCAATGATTTCGGCGTTTTGGCGCCCGGACAGGGTCGGCAAACTCATTTTACCCACCCGCCAGCCTTTATGACGCAAGATTCCATTAAACGGCGGGTCGCCGACGACATTACCCGTCAGTTTAACGGCCATGGGATCGAAGTCCACCGGAACTTCGACCACCGCACCCTCATGTTGGTCCATGACCGGCTTCGGACTCAGATATTGCTGAATGAGCTGCCGACAACCGCTATGAATGCTTCGGACCGCCGAACCAATTTGAGCATCGTCGTACCCGTCAAGATCTTCATCCAGAAAATCCATCAACCGTCCCTCCCGTTGCATCAACGCAAATAGATGCAAAAACAATCGCCGGTCGGAAAGATCTTTTTCGGCCTTCTCATCCTCGTCCTTGGTCTCCTCAACGGTGTCTTCCGTCGAAACGGTCAGTTTCCTGATACTTGACCGGACAAATAGCCAGACTATAATTCCTATAATCAGAGAGAATATCATCACCGCTGGAAACACGGTATGCCAAAATTTCGGGTAATATTCTATTACAAGCTGCCATCCATCTTTGGCGGCGCCGGGTTCTAAATGACCCTCCAGAGTTGGACCGATCTCCGGAATGAGCTTTGAAACTCCGAAATAGCTGGCAGTGGCAAACGCTGCACCGATCAGCAGTGCGAAAAATATGATGGTAAATCTGACTTTTTTGGAAACCGTTTTTACATTTTGCATTGATTTAAGCTCCATGGCGGATCGATGAACAGACCTTGTATCCCATTGGGTTTAAACTCAGTCGGGGTCTTATTATTTTTATAATCCATCTTTGCTCATTGCTTTTGTATGTGGTTTTATCTCAAGTGATTAGTTCCGGGTGGTTTATTTTTTCGACGATCCTAATTTCAGGGCTCCTGACCGCAATTGGAAAAACTTCTCGGGAGGCCCTGAAATCTTAAGAATCTACAAAATTTGTAGTAAAAATAAGCGTAAATATTTTACGATATATCAGTAGTTCTAAATTTAAACGGTCAAATTAAGACGCCACCCCATGCCTTGTCAAGCATCAACCTGCAGTTGAGCAACAATTCTAATTTCTGAATTTTTTCTTTTGCTCTCTCGTCATTCTTGAATCAGCGGCTCTTATTTGACCTGAACCCTAAACCTCTTGTGCATAACTTAATTTCAAAAAGTTGGAGTTGGTTCTATCGTGTGTCCCTTTGCATTTCGTAGGTTGGGTTGAGCCTACGCCAGGTTTTGTTGGATTTCGTTGCACTCAATCCAACCTACATGTTACCGGTATTATAGCCAAATGCGAAACCCAACAGCGACCCATTTCGGTACCAAGCCCGAAAAGTTTCTTTTCCAATCAGACTGGACGCTCGCGGTTAGCGGCGCTGCTCATATGTAAGGTTGCCAAGATTTATTGTTTTTCGCAAAAAATTCCGAATTCGTCATGCCGGTCCCGGATCAAGTCCGGGATGACGGATCTGGCATCCAGAAACTGCTGGAGTTACTATAGGGGTTCCGGCCTTCGCCGGAATGACGCTATAAAGAACTTTTAACTTTTTACCACATCGTTAAGTTTCTTTTTTGATCAGACTGGCCGCTTCAGAATCCAGCAGTTGTGTTGAATCCTAAACCTCTGAACTTTCAATCCGTGAACGGTTAATTCTTATCCGGCCATGGACACAGTTTGTGGAGCGGACAGATCGGGCATTTCGGTTTTCTGGCCACGCAGGTTTCCCTGCCAAAGTAAATAAGATGATTAAACATCACCCGGGTCACCCGATTGACCTGTTTATCGGTGCATTGGGCTGAAAGAATCGTGGCGACCAGGAGCTGAAACGGGGTGTCGTGAAACAGCTGGGTCTTGACGTCGGGATAGATGGTTCTTAGTATTTTGAGTACCTTATCGGTTCGGGCGCTATGCCGCATTTCTTGGTCAATTGTCCATGGTTAGTGGCCTGTTGAAAAAAAAGAAAATCGTACCTGATTCATTCGAGCAAAATATTGCGGATATATGCTTCTTTGGATGATTCGTCAAGTTAGATAATTCCGAGATCCTACAACGGACCTTAGGACCTGTTTATTGAAATCCCATCATGTTTGCGAAGGATTTATCTTACAATATATTCCGCCACTAAGACTCCAAGACACGAAGTTTACTTATAACAAACATCTATTGTTTGTGTCTTGGTGCCTTTGTGGCTGTTCATTCCGGTTTGTC
>JASFFJ010000746.1:0-3885 GCA_050124355.1 Desulfobacterales bacterium
TATCCATCGTTTCGTGAAAACCCCCAAACCGAGCAAAAAGAAAGCCTGCAAAGGGCGATTGTGCTCGACTGCATGGGAGACAATCCGGTAATGGGGATTTTGCCTACCGGTGGCGGCAAGTCACTTTGCTACCAGTTGCCGGCACTGGTGCGTTACTGGCGATGCGGTGATCTGACCATAGTTATTTCGCCACTCCAGGCCTTGATGAAAGATCAGGTGGACAACCTCGTCAAAAAAACGGGGACCCTGTTTGCCGAAACCATCAACGGACTCCAGACCCCACCGGAGCGCGGGGAGGTATTCGAAAGGATCAGACTGGGAGACACGGCAATCTTGTATATTTCCCCCGAGCAACTTCGCAGCATCGCTGTCAGAAATATTTTGAGGCAACGCGAGATCGGTTGCTGGGTATTCGATGAAGCACACTGTTTGTCCAAGTGGGGGCACGATTTTAGACCGGACTATCTCTATGCAGCCCGCTTCATTCGTGAGTTCGCCAAGGAACAGAATCAACCTGTACCGCCGATCTGCTGCTTCACGGCAACCGCAAAGAAAAGTGTCATCGAGGAAATCGGCAGCCATTTTCGCGAAGAACTCGACCAGGATCTGTGTCTATACTCAGGTGGTGTGGAACGAGAAAACCTTTCCTTCGAAGTCATTCCGGTGTCCGCGGCGGAAAAGCTCGAAAAAACCCATGCAATTATCAATGAGCAGCTCATTGCGGCGGATGATCCGACGGGTATCATCGTCTACGCTGCAACTAGAAAAGCTACCGAGGAAATAAAAGATTTTCTGCACCATCAAGGCATGCTCGCAGGGGCGTTTCACGCCGGGCTGGACGCCAAGATGAAACGGGAGATCATCGAGGCTTTCGTGGATGGACAGATTCCTGTTATCTGCGCCACCAACGCCTTTGGTATGGGAATCGATAAAGAGAACATTCGGCTCGTGTTGCACTACGAGATGCCCGGTTCTTTGGAAAACTACATCCAGGAAGCCGGGCGCGCCGGCCGAGATTTGGCGCCGGCGCGTTGCATCCTTCTGTACGATCCGCAGGATGCCAACAAGCAGTTTGGGATCGGTGCGCTTTCCGAAGTGAAACGAAACGAGATTGCGCGAATCCTTCGTGCATTGCGACGAAAGAAGCGAAACCAAGATGGTGAAATTGTCGTCACCAGCGATGAATTGCTGCGGGATGATGATCTGGCTGATATGCATCAACTCAAGCCTGATTTCCGGGATACGAAGGTCAAGGCTTCCATCGCCTGGCTGGAGAGGGCCGGTTTCTTGCAACGCAACCAGAACCTGACCGAAGTTTTCCAGGGTAAACCGCTGGTCGAATCCCTCGAAGCAGCAGAGAAAATAATTGATCGACTCAAGCTGAGTCTGCAAACTAAAAACCTGTGGCTCAATATTCTGCACCACATCATCAACAGCGCAGAAGGGCGTGGCATCCGGGCTGATTCAATTGCCGAAGCGCTGTTTCCAGAAATGGAAACCTTGCTGGAAATGGAAAAGATAACCGGGCTGACGGCCGCCCAGATAGTGATAACGGCCTTACATGACATGGCGGATGCCGGCTTGATCGACCAGGGAATTATGCTATCGGCTATTTTCAGACCGCAAGGAAAAAATCAGGCAACAAAGGTTTTCAAGACTGCTTGTGATCTTGAAAGTAAGCTTATTAGCCTGTTGCAGGAGGAGGACCCCGACGCCGATGACGGCAACTGGGTCGGACTTAACATCCGCCGCCTCAACCAGAAGCTTAACAACGTAGGATATGAAACCAGCCCGGATGTTCTGCGCCAGTTGATTAAAGGCATATCATATGACGGAAAAGGCTTTGCCGCTTCCCTGGGTAGCTTCGAACTTAGCTATGTCGACCGCAACCGGTACCAAATAAGACTTCAACGCAGTTGGGAAAATATCAGAAGAACAATTTTTTTGAGACAGAATGTCGCCCATGTGATTTTGCGAACCCTGGTCGAGATGGCCAAGAAACACGTAGCAGAAACAGGTGGTGAAATGAGCGGTGACGTGCAGCTGTCCTTTACAAGTGACGATCTATCCGCCGCCATCAAGTCGGACATCACACTGAGTGCGGAGGTAAAAAAGGTCTTGCCTGCAATCGACAGAGCGCTCATGTTTCTGCACGAACAGAAGGTGATCACATTGCAGGGCGGTCTGGCCATCCTGAGGCAGGCCATGACCCTTCGCTTGACCAAGACGGCCAAGGGCCGTTACTACAACAAAGGTGATTTTAAGCCTCTGGCGGTTCACTATCGGGAAAAACGCTTCCAGATTCACGTGATGATGCGCTACGCGGCACTGGCACTTGAAACGTTTGCCAAAGCACTCACGCTGGTACTGGACTATTTTGCCCTTGGCCGGACCAAATTTATCAACAAGTATTTCGAGGAGGACAAAAATCTGCTGGAAAAGGCCGCCACCGCCGAATCCTATCGTACCATCGTGGAAAACCTGCGAAATCCAGTGCAGATTTCCGCAGTCGGGAGGCCGGTAGAGGACAACATGCTCATTCTTGCCGGCCCTGGATCGGGAAAAACAACAGTGATTGTTCACCGGTGTGCCAATCTATTGGAGGTCGAGCGGATACCGGCACGTCAGATTCTGGTGCTTTGCTTCAACCACAGCTCAGCCATGGTGCTCAAAAAGAGACTCGGCAAATTGGTCGGAAAAGCGGCCAAAGGGGTAACAGTTGCCACCTATCATGGCGCCGCTATGCGGCTGGCCGGTATTTCGATTCGGGACATGGCCGAATCTCATAATAAAGACAGGATCGATTTCGATGGCATTATCAAGGGGGCGGTAAAACTGTTAAGAGGCGAAAAAGATATCGCCGGGGTCGACCCAGACGAGGTGCGGGATCGACTGCTAGCCGGATACAGCCATATCCTGGTGGATGAATACCAGGACATCGACGAAGATCAATACGCCCTGGTATCGGCCATTGCCGGGCGATCGTTCGAAGAGGAAGATGGCCGCCTGACCATATTGGCGGTGGGAGACGACGATCAGAATATCTATACCTTCAGGGGCGCCAATGTCCATTTCATTCGCCGGTTTAAGCTAGACTACCGTGCAAGAATCATTTATCTCGTTGAAAACTACCGCTCCAGTAAACATATCATTGCCGCGTCGAACGCGTTGATCAAAAACAACCGTGACCGGATGAAAGGGGCACATCCCATTTGCATCAATCGCGCGCGGGAACCCAATCTGCCCGGTGGCAGGTGGGGACAACTCGATCCAGTGAGCAAAGGACGCGTTCAAATCGTTTCGGTCAAAAGTTCGCTTCATCAGGCCGGTTATATCAAGAGCGAAATTGATCGAATCATGCGTCTCGACCCAGGTGTAAAATGGAGTGATTTTGCAATTCTATCACGAACTAAAGCGCCCTTGGCGGCTGTCCGATCGGTGTTGGAAAATGCCGGCTACCCACAAAAGACAACTTTAGATGAAGGGCTGCCGCTTCACCGCGTGCGAGAGGTCCGGGTAGCTCTGGAATGGCTGATGGTAAGGGAAAAGGAAAATAATCGTGCAAGCGATTTGCAGGCAGGGTTAAGCGAAGTTCGGGGCGAAAGAGAATCAAATATCTGGTGGCAGCTGGTTGATATGTTTTTAGAATCCTACCGGGAAGAAACAGCCGACAGCGTGCTGCCGGTTAGCTGGATGACAGACCGCTTGTTTGAATTTGTGGCTGAACAGCGCAGGGAAAAGGTGGTCGGACAAGGCATATTTATGAGCACCATCCACTCGGCCAAAGGTACGGAATTTCCCCATGTGTTCGTTTTGGACGGCGATTGGCGGCAGTCTAAGGATGAGGCGCAGTGGGAGGAAGAACGGCGGATCATGTACGTGGGC
>JASFFJ010000747.1:0-3880 GCA_050124355.1 Desulfobacterales bacterium
GCTATGTATTTAACTGAAACCAGATCTCGTCATTTTGTTTACAATTGGGCTAAAATATTATGACAAAAACGTTGCACGCCTAATCGACCAAGATGCTGGATACTGGATGCTGGATACTGGATTTACAAAGGAGTTAACCCCATTTTGCGGCTATGGATTACAATGTCTGGACTCTGCTTTGAATGCCGAATGAAGCAGCGTTTTAAATTATATTTATCAATCTATCTACTAGCGACTGGAGGAACCTATGAAATGGAATATACCTTCCCTGAAAGAACTTGAAAAGTATTTCTGGCGGTGCACGGCCTGCGGTACTTGCAGATCTGCCTATGACTACGGCCCGCCGCCCAACGCCAGACCGATATGCCCTGCCGGCACGGAGTTTGGTTTTGAGGGATATTACTCTTCGAAAGGCAAGGCGGCCTATGCCCGTGGCGTCATGGACGGCACCCTTGATTTTGACGATCCTGAATTTTTAGAAGCCGTGTACAAGTGCACGGTCTGCGCCGGCTGCCAAAACCAGTGCCAGGTGGATTTTAAGCCCCATATTCCTGAGGTCATTGAAGCCTTGCGCCGGGAAGCGGTGGCGCGGGGTGAGGGTCCGTTGCCCCTGCAAAAAAATCTCGTACAATCCATGAAAAACTACAACAACCCTTATCAGGGGCCCCGGCGTGTGCGGACGGAGTGGACCCGCCCGTTTAAAAAAGCGAAAACGCCGATAAAAAATATCAATAAAAAATCGGCTCCGATTCTTTTTTATGTCGGCTGCACCGGGGCCTTTAATCAGGTCGCGCGGGCTGTTCCCACCGCCACGGCCCAAATATTCCAGAAACTTGGCCTTGATTTCGGTATTTTGGGGGAAAACGAGGTCTGTTGCGGTTCAACTGCCATGCGCCTCGGGGATGCGGATGAATTCAAACGGGTCGCCACCGCCAACCTGGAAACATTTCGAAATCTACACGAAGAACGTGGTGTCAACACCATCGTGACATCCTGTGCCGGCTGCTATCGAGCCATTAAAAAAGACTATACCCTGTCATCGGATTTCGACAAAATGATGGCAGGAATCAAGGTCGTGCATACGGTCGATTATCTTTATGACCTTTTACAAGAGGGTAAATTGCAATTCGAAAAGGAACTGCCCTGGACCGTCACCTACCATGATCCGTGTCACACGGGGCGGCATCTTAACAAATTCAAGGTCGATAAGGATGGTTCGGAATTATGGGAAGGGGCCTATGTCGACATTGATGAAAGCGAATGCCTTTACGATAAACCCCGGAAAATATTGCAAGCCATACCCGGTGTCGAATTGGTGGAAATGGACCGTATTCGCGCCAATTCCTATTGCTGCGGCGGAGGGGGCGGCGTCATGACCGGTTTTGGCGATTGGGCTGCCAAAAATGCCGGAATCCGGGTCGCCGAAGCGATGGAGACCCGCGCGGAAAAAATGGTGACCACCTGTCCATTTTGTCACTACAACCTTAATGAGGGGGCTAAAAGATCCGGTAGCAGTATGCCAACCCATGATTTAACGGAAATTATCAACATGGTGCTGCCGGAGAAAGAGTAAAAAGATTCCGGGTTCCGCGTTCGAGGTTCACGGTGAATTGATTCGCGCTTTTGTATGTGTAACTAACAAAAAAAGGAGGTAGGGATGAAAAAAAATGGATTCATGTCATTTCTGGTCTTACTTACGGCGTTCTTGATGGTCGCACCAAATGCGATTGCTGAAAAACCGGTTAACATCGGTGTGCTGGTTCCCCTCACCGGGATTGTGGCCCAGGGCGGTCTTGAGATGAAGTACGGCATTGAAATGGCAGCCGAAGAAAAAGGGACGCTTCTGGGAAGACCTATCAAACTAATGGTTGAGGATACCCAGGTAAAACCGCCCGTTGCCGTGACCAAAGCCGAAAAACTGGTTTACAAAGATGATTGTAAAGCCTTAATAGGTGTTTTCTCAAGTGGTGTAGGACTCGCCCTTGCCAAAAATATCGACAAACTGAATGTGCCGTTTTTGAGCACCCATGTCATGACCACCAAATTCTATGGCTTGCATCCGCTGGTTTTCAGAAGCGGCCAGTTGGCCAACGACCAAACCGCCGTGGGGAATGTCAAAGGTATTCTGGCACGGCCGGATCTTAAGGATCGGACCTATTATGTCCTCGTACACGATTATTCCTGGGGACATGATGCCGGGGAGCGGTTCATTGCCCTGGCCAAAGAAAATGGCATTAAAATCCATAATGAAAAATATGACAAGGCGCCGATCAAAACCAAAGACTGGTCTTCATACATCAGCAAGATTAAAGCGTCCGGTGTCGACGGGGTGTATATGGCGTTTATCACCAACGTGATTCCCGTTTTTGCCAAACAGGCAGCTGATTTCGGTCTGCAGGCCAACGGCGTCAAACTGGTCTCGGCCGCCGCGCCCGGTCCGCTGGAACTGGAAGCCGGCGGGGAAGCCTGTCATGGGATTTTCGGTGCGTCGGACTGGTCTTGGGATGTTAATACCCCCACTTCGGATGCATGGGAAATGGCTTTCTGGAAAAAGTATAACACCATTCCTTCGGATGCCGCCGCGCACAGCTACGTCGGTGCCATGAACCTGTTCAAGGCCATTGAGAAAGCCGGCAGCACAGATGCCCAAGCCATCGCGGCAGCACTCAAAGGAATCAGTTTTGACGGCCCCTACGGGACCGTACGCATTTCCGCCAAAGACAATTGCATGCGCAATGATGCTGTTCTCACCGAAACCATGGCCGCACCGGAGAATCCATTTGGTGCCAAGGTATATATGAAAGTCCTGGAAACCTTTAAAGCTGAAGATCTCGGACCGCCGGAATAGACAAGTTAGTGCTTATGGGAACTATACCCTAAGCTTTTTCCGAGACGACGCTCGGAAAAAGTATACCGGAAAGGCAGCAAACACGCTGCCAATTTATATAGGTTTCAGGTGTCGGGTTTCGGGTGTCAGGGAAGCGAGTCGCAAAATACTGAAACCTGAACATTGACACCTGAAACCTCAATTTTCATTTCCGGCTTGTCCGGGTTAGGGGAATCGTATTTTAGAGGGCGGCGCGACGGTTGGTTGTCTCACTTTCGCGCTGCTCACTTCAGGCACAGACAAAGGCTGTCGGCCCCGGCGTTTATAATTCCGTAGAGGAGTATACATCTCGATCATGGGTGGAGCACTGAGCACATCTGTAGATATCGCGCTAAATAGTCTCGTTTTGGGCGGTGTTTTCCTGATTGTCGCCGTCGGTTTGAATATCATTTATGGATTAAGCCGCGTCATGAATTTAGCCCACGGTTCCTTATACGCCATCGGTGCCTATGCCGGCTATACCTTGGTGGCCACCGGTTTAAACTATTTTGTGGCCATCCTCATCGCGCCGATTGCGGTGGCTGCGGTGGGATTGTTGCTTGAAAGGTCCATCATTGCGCCCATGCGCAAACGGTCCATGATCTACACCCTGATTATCACCTATGGATTAATGTTTTTGCTCGACGGTCTCATCAAGCACATCTGGGGGAATGAACCACGCTTCATTGAACTGCCGGCCTTCATTCGGGATACAGTCCCCATCTTGGGGACCCGTTACCCGATTTTTCGATTGGTAACGTTGCTGATCACCGCCGCCACCATGACAGGTTTAATGCTGTTTCTAAGTAAAACCAAAATCGGCATGATCCTGCGGGCGGCCAGTACGATTCCTGAAATGGTGTCCTGTCTGGGAATCAATATGAATTACGTCCATATCGGGGCGTTTGTTCTGGGGTGTGCGCTGGCCGGAATTGCCGGTACCCTCGCAGGTCCGTTAACCACCATCGATCCCTTGATGGGCCATGAAATGTTAATCAGTTCATTTGTGGTCAT
>JASFFJ010000748.1:0-3873 GCA_050124355.1 Desulfobacterales bacterium
AGTGGATCAGTGGGTCCAGCGTTTGCTGAAAATCGCCTCGGGCGAATCCCGTCAAACGATTGATCTGAGCGGTGATGTGCCACCGGAATCCGAGGAACAGCCGGCGCCTGAAGGCAAAATGGATATCATAAATTACATCCCGCTGATTCGACGTTTGTTCCGCATCTTTTTGGTTGCATTTCTTTTCTTTGCCGGACTGCGGTTATGGGGCATTGATCTGTCGATCGGCCGTATGTTTACCAGCAGCGCCCTAAGTATCCTGGCGGTATTGCTGCTCAGCTTTATCGCCTGGCAGCTGATCAAGACCAGAATCGATCAAAAGCTACAAGAGGAAATGCCGGAAACTGACGAGGATGCGGAGGAAGGGGGTGCTGGTGGCTCCCGCCTGGGGACCCTGCTGGTGTTGCTGCGTAAGTTCGTTTTGGCCGTCATGTTTGTCATCGTCGCCTTGATCATTCTGGCGTCCATGGGTGTCAATATCGGTCCCTTGATTGCCGGGGCCGGCGTGGTCGGTCTGGCGATTGGATTTGGCGCCCAGACACTGGTAAAAGATATCATCGCGGGGGTATTTTTTCTGATCGACGATGCCTTTCGGGTGGGTGACTATATAGAAACGGGCGGTACGAAAGGTTCGGTGGAACATATTTCCTTGCGCTCGTTAAGGCTTCGCAACGCCCGGGGTCCGGTGCACACCATACCCTTCGGCAGCATGGGCACGGTAACCAATATGAGCCGTGACTATATCATTACCAAGCTTGATTTTCGAGTTCGTTACGACACAGATGTGGATAAGGTCCGCAAAATCATTAAAAAGATTAATCTGCAAATCGCCCAGGACCCGGAAATGGGATCCGACCTCCTGGATAAAATCAAGTCCCAGGGGGTCAAAGAAATGGACGACTCCGCCATGATCATGCGCGTGAAGTACAAAACGGTTCCCGGCGGGCAATTTGTTATCCGACGGGAGGTATACCGTTTGTTACAGGAAGCTTTCAGGGAAAACGGCATAGAATTTGCCCACCGCAACGTTACGGTTTATATGCCACCGGAAGCAGCTGGCACTGAAAGCGGGCAGGTCGATAAAAAAGTAGCAGAAGCCGGTGCTGCCGCGGCTGTCGAAGCCGTACAGGCGGAGGAGGAAAAACAAAAGCCCAAATAAATGTAATAGATTGTGGCAGATTGCTGGCAATCTGCCACAGATAATTAAAGTTATTTATAAATTGTCAACCCACAAACCAATACTCAAAAATATGAAAAATCAGTTGTAATTGACGAGGGAATCCATTGGGCTGGCTATTTCGACGTTCATTTGGGGTTGGATTAGCGAACGCTATCCACACTGTGTCAGGATTGGAAATTTTCGGCTATCAATCCACAGTACAAATTTAATTCAGTCAGTTATAGATTATAATCACAAATATGCAATGAATGGCTCACAAGAATTAAAAATCTACAAATCACCAATTTTCTGGATATGGTTTGCTAACCTTAGAATTATTGAATTTATCATGGGTGAGGATTCCGATGAATTTAAAGCTAAGTTTAGAGGATCAAATCGAAACTAATTATTCTATATTAGGGGAGATACCAGACAATTAGCAGGTTGTGGCATGGAAAGGTTGAGATAGAAAAATAACGTGCGAATCTTAACACCACACCTGTAGCTTTTCAAATGAGCTTGGTGCTTGGCAGTTTCTCAATGTACATGAAATATTGATCGGTTCTCCTAATTTTTTTACACAGATCAATCTCTATTTTCCTCGATCCTACTGCAGAAAAAAATTAATTCCATCGCAAGAATCGGATAGAAACATTATCCCCATCGGTACTATATTAGGTTTAAAGTTGATCTCACCACAAAGATAAAAAGGTTACGAAGATTTCTTTAAATTTTTCTATGTGCCCTTCGTGGTTCAGTCAACAAGCTGTTTGGTTCTCCGCCTTGCGGATCCGAGTTGGGACATCTGAGGAGATGATATCATGCAGGAATTAAAGCCAGAGATAGTTAAGATCTGATGCAACTTTGATTCAACGCTGATCATTTTTTACGCACCGCGGGTAATGCGTGTGTTCAGAGTTCTCCGCCGCTGGCCTGAAAAGCGGCCAGTTTGATCGAGAAAGAAACTTAACGAGGTGATAAAAAGCCAAAATTTCTTTAAAGCGTCTTTCCGGCGAAGGCAGGAATCCAGTAATTCCAGCTTATTCTGGATGCCGGATCAAGTCCGGCATGACGAATTCGGAATTTTTGCGAAACCAACAAAGTCTTCCAATGAAGTTTCATACGAGGAGAGGAGGATCCTCCCCGTACTTAACCCCTCTGAAACTGCCCCAAAATGGCACAGTCTCATGATGATTAGACTGCCCGTTTCGATAGCCAGGATTAAACAGCGAATTTCGAAGGATTGAATCGCTATGCTCTATCTATTGAAATCGATAGAATTCCTTCCTTCGATCTGCCAGAGGCAGATTCGCAGCGGGAGGATTCGCTATTCATACCATTATGTTAATCCAAGGTGGATCAAATCAAGAAAATATTTGTTTGACTTAGACGGTCTTCAACAGTTAAAGATAAGAAATAACGGCTAAAATCCAATGCCGTCAAATTAACATCAACTCCTCGTGGGAGTAGCTTCCAGTCACGAAAAAAACTCGCTCTAAAACCCAAATCGCGGCTGCAAGGCGCTCCCACAGATGTAACACCAACAATTAAGAAAAATGACATTGAGGTGAAAGCAATAAAAACGGTATTCAGAATGACAAAACTCCACAAATCAGAAGGTGACATCAACATCTCCGACCGGCGGCAAGCATGGCAAAAAACGCATATCGATGCGGAAAGCCGGGCAATGTTGGATGAGGACGCCCGCTACTTTTTAAAACAGTCCCTTTCGACCCCGTGTTTGAATATTATGCAGAGTTGCGAAGGGATTTACATCGAAGACCTCCAGGGACGACGCTACATGGATTTTCACGGCAACAATGTCCATCAGGTCGGGTTTTCCAACCCGGATGTAATTGCCGCCATAAAAAAACAACTGGATGAATTGCCTTTTTGCACGCGCCGCTACACCAACCGGATCGCAGTGGATCTGGCCAAAAAGCTGGCGCAAATCGCCCCCGGCAATTTAAATAAATCGCTGTTTTGCCCGGGGGGGGCGGAAGCCGTCGGCATGGCGCTTAAACTGGCCCGATTAGCGACCGGCCGGCATAAAACGATCTCCATGTGGGATTCTTTTCACGGCGCCACTCTGGATACCATATCTATCGGCGGCGAGTCCATCTTTCGCCAGGACATGGGACCGCTGCTGGCGGGTACCGAGCACGTCCCGCCGCCGGACGAATATCACTGCGTATTCGGTTGTTCTAACCGGGGCGGCTGCGATCTGGTTTGCGCCGATTACATCGAATACATCCTGGAAAAGGAAGGCGACATTGCCGCCGTGATTTCCGAACCAATTCGAAGTACGCCTTATATTCCCCGGCCCGAATACTGGCAAAAAATCCGACGGGCCTGTGATCGTCATGGCGCTCTGTTAATATTTGATGAAATCCCCCATTCTCTGGGCCGCACCGGCAAGATGTTCACGTTTGAAAATTTCGGGATCATCCCCGATATTGTGGTTATCGGAAAAGGATTGGGCGGCGGTGTCCTTCCTCTGGCTGCGATCATTGCACGAGAAGATCTGGATGTGGCCGCTGAACGCGCTCTGGGTCACTACACCCATGAAAAGAATCCGGTCTCCTGTGCGGCCGCCCTGGCCACCATCGACTACATCGAAAAGCACAAATTAGTCGATCATGCCCGGCAGTTGGGGCGCTATTCCCTGAAACGCCTGAACACGATGAAGAAAAACCACGGGCTGATCGGCGATG
>JASFFJ010000749.1:0-3870 GCA_050124355.1 Desulfobacterales bacterium
GGAAATCGACAATTGCTGAGCATGACCGTTCAGCGGGAACGACACAAGGGTAAAAAACAAGAAAAATAAGGTAAGTCCGGTCATTCGAGTCGGCACTATGGGTGCCGGGGTATCAGTGATTCGCTGTTTCAAAGCTCCAACTCCATAATTTCAACACCATTGTTAAGCAATATCGTACCGCCGGCCAACTCAAGCTCCACCAGGGCCGTTTGCAGCTCGACCCTATTTTTAAGCGCAATCTCTCTGGCAAAGCGGTAGTCGTCTTCCTTTTCAAGGATAAGGCGGGTGCTGCTTTTACCCGCATCCAGTCTTGCCAACTCTGCATCGAGCAGTCGTTTTCGGATTTTAACGATGCCGTCGGCATATTGGCGCTGTTCTTCCGCGCTGGAGATAAGATGAAGTGTCGTGTCGATGTTGTTCGTCAGATTTACCTCGATATCCTTTAACGTTGACAACTCACTTTTTATCTCCAGCCGCGCTTTTGTTAGTTCGCTTCGACTTTTAATGCCCCCCCCGATCGGCAGGCGAAATTCAACGCCGACAGACCAGGCATTAAAATCGCCATTTTCGATCTGATCCCAGGAGTCACCTCTGGAGAAATCCAGACCGTTGAATCCATAGCTTGCAATCAGATCAAGTTCCGGCCAGCGTTGGTTCTTCGCAAATGCGAGCTTGACATCCGCTTGTTCCAATCGTTCATGGGCTGCCAGATATTCCGGTTGCAGCTCAAAAGCCCTTTGCATGATCGCCACGAGGTCAAATTCAAGTTTGTCGATGACGGGTTTATCCGTCGCTTCGAAGCGCATCGTCTCTGGTGAGTGGGGGACCGAAAGCAGTTTGCTTAACCGATTGGCCGCCTCCCGATGCTCATGTTGGGCTTCACTCCACAGCGCCTTGCGCGATGACACGCCGGCCATTGCTTCAAGAACTTCTGTTTCCGCCATTTTGCCGGTCCTGTGACGCTGACGGTTGTCAACCAGGATTTTATCGGCAATTCGGACCGACTCCTGTCTCAATACAAGATTTTCCTGGGTCCGGTAAAAATCCCAATAGACGGCAGCGGCTTTGCTGACCGTCTCCATCATTTCCCGCCGATACTCCTGAAATGATACTTGAGATTCCTTTTGAGCAATGCGAATTGCGGTTTTGGTTGTTTCTATTCCGGCATTTTTCAGTAGCGGTTGACGAACGCTGAGGCCGAGATACATTTCATATTCGTTGTCTTCGTCTGTCAAATCTTTTGTCACACTGTTGGATAATTGACGCAATTCGTAACCCAGATTGACTTTGCCGCCCGTCGGAACCAACCCCTCAAGCCCAACGTTGTAATCCCAGTTGCGTTCCGTGTAAACATCCTCACCCAGCCGGTTGAGGGATTCTTGGGGCGTATTTCTCTTGCTATTGTCCTCGTACTCGGCGGAAGTCACAAAGTCGGGTTCAAATATGGCGTGGGTGCCCTTTTCCTCAGCCTGCTTGATGTCCCACTCGGCCTTTTGAATCTGTATCTGCTGATTCTGAGCGACCACCTGATGGATCAGCTCTGTCAACGACAACCGCTTGACTGCCCCCGCCCCAGATGTTGAACGTTTCGAGTGACCGGCGGCAGTAGCGTTTGCATCATTTGTGTCCCGGTCCTGTGCAGGGCCGACATTCACCGCGGCATAAAAAATAAAAAAGCAAATAAGGAGCAGATATCGAATCATTTCAGAGCTCTAACTGTCAGCAAATGTGAAAAAAAGGATTCTAAGCAAGAATTGGCGTGTCACTATCGATACGCTGGCCTGGCTTACCGAACTGTGGATCTACGATCCGGCAGTCCACAAAACCGGATTTATTATTTTGAAATAAATGAGATAAATTGCTTAGCACCACAGTTTTCAAGCAAATTTTGTGCCACGATAAGGCGGCATCCGATCGTTCAAACGATGATTGGAGTGTTCAATCAGATTTCGGCATTCAGCCATTTTGTTGGGTTGCGCTGATAGCACAAAAATTGCCGGCAAGTAGGTTGGGTTGAGGAACGAAACCCAACAAAAGATATCGGGATGCGCAACCCAACCTACGAATAAATCGTGGCCGATGTTAGAACCAAGCCTTAATTTTCTGACAGGATCAACAGGATAGACAGGATCTTGCTGCACGAAAGCAAAATAATCCTGTTAATCCCGTTAATCCTGTCTAAAAAATGTAGTTTCATAGGAAGTTTAAGGTGTTAGGGAGTTGAAGCGTTAAATCCTGAAATTCATTCTCTGATAGGCTTCACCGCACACGATAATTTCCAAAAATACGACCTATTTCTTAATGAAACCAAGCAATATGGCCGATATAGGTTTTTGCAATTATTTAACTAATTGCTTTGTTTTATAAATTCAATCACGTATTTTGATCGATTTAAATAAACCACAGAGAGCACAGAGTTCACAGAGGACTGTTTTTTATATTTTTCTCTGTGCTCTCTGTGTCCTCTGTGGTGAAATATTCGTTACCATAATTGCGAATATGTGTACTAAGGTACTGGGGGGGTTATGAGAAAAAAGCAACGATCTGCATATTTGCTCGAAAGTCTGGAGGCGCGTCTTTTGTTCAGCGCCGATCTGGCACCGCTGCCGGTGGACGCTGGAACCACAGGGGCCGAGTTTGAATCCGACCTGGAGATCTCGCTGCAGCCGGATAGCGCTGGGGTAGAGGAAGCGGGCGAGAATACCCAGGAGCGCCTGGAAGTGATTTTTGTTGATTCGGGTGTTGATGATTATCAGCAATTGATCGAAGATATCGAATCGCAACTTGAAAAGGGACGGCAGTTTGACATTGTTAATCTGGATTCGGATTCCGATGGTATTGACCAGATCAGTGCGTATTTGCGGCAGCACGAGGGGATCGATGCCGTACACGTTGTCTCCCACGGCAGCGAGGATGCCGTCAAGCTGGGTAACGTCTGGCTCACTTCGGACAAGCTCGACGATTACGCAGACGACATCGAGGGCTGGCGGCAGGCGCTTTCCGGTGATGCCGATCTGCTATTTTATGGTTGCAACCTGGCTGCGGACGATGGCGGTCAGGATCTGGTCAACTCGCTCACCCTGCTCACCGACGCGGATGTGGCCGCCAGCGATGACGTCACCGGCAACGACAAATTTGGTGGCGATTGGGTGCTGGAGTATAAATCGGGCGAAATTGAAACATCCGTTCCATTCAGCGTCGATCTTCAGACAAATTGGTCCGGGCTGCTGAACACCTTTACCGTTACCACCACGGATGATGGCGTGCCAGGATCGTTGCGCCAGGCAATCATCGATGCCAATACTCTGGGGGGCAGTCATACGATTAATTTGGCCGCCGATACCTATAGGCTGACCGTGGGGCCGGCCGGTGACGACAACGCTAATAATGGGGATCTTGACATAACCTGCGACCTGACTATCACCGGCGCCGGCGCTGATGTCACTATCATCGATGGGAATTCCCTCGATCGTGTCTTTCATCTCAAAGGCAATGCTGCCAATCTCACCCTGACCGATCTCACCGTCACGGGCGGCAGCATCAACAACAAAGGCGGTGGCATTTATGTGGATGACGATATGGCCCGGCTAACCGCTACGCGCGTTGTCGTAACCGGAAACATCGCGGACGACGGAGCCGGCATTTACAATAAAGGCACTATGACCCTCACCCATGTGGTGGTCTCGAACAATGGCGACGCTGGGACACATGATGGCGGCGGCCTCCATAACACAGAGACGGCAAATCTCAACCACGTCCTAATCAGCGACAATCGAGCCGACGACGGAGGCGGCATTTTCAACGATGGCACCATTACCCTCACTGATGTGGAGATATCGAACAACGGAGATGTCGCAACAAACGAAGGCG
>JASFFJ010000750.1:0-3862 GCA_050124355.1 Desulfobacterales bacterium
TTTACACAGGCTGTTAATCGCGTCCCCTTGGAGCGTATCAGACGATAAGTCCAGATCCCAAAGGTATTGGCAGCGCTTGAACGCATGATCATGTTTACGATTCACCATCAAGTCGCGAAACTTCGAGATGTCAACGATACCCGACCAGTAAATCTCTCCATTACTCGGAAGCGTTTCGGTTAGGTACATCATCGTATCATCGATGTGTCCCGCGATTTTTCCCAGATCGTTATCCCACTTTTCTTTGGGTCCGTTGTCAGACGGCTGGTAGATAGGGCTTTTTACCAGAACAACTTTGTCTATTCGAAATCCGTCCTTGTGCGTCCAGATGTTTAAGGTGTGTATCCCTGGAGACAAAATCTCGATGGTCGCCATTGTACTATCTACCCTGCTGTTACTCCACGCCCAGGTGTTATAGTAATTAAATTGGATCTTATCGGCTGTACCATGGTTCATCCCATCCACTCCAATGTGGACCGAGTTATCCTCCAAACCAGTAGCATAGCCACGGACCCATGTGTAATACATACCCGGAACATCGAATTTGACATTGTAATCCAGGCGTGGTGAGGAATCTATATCATCAAAAGTAGTTCCATTATCAGGAAGCGCCCTGAGATTACCACCGGAAGAGTACCCGCTTGTAAAATCTGGCTCCCAACTAGTCGTCTCGACGCTTTGAAGATAATGATAGTGTTCCGCTTCTACTGTCACCAGCACATCGCCTGATTGATCCACTTGTTTGATTACACCACGTGCGTTTTCTAAAGGCCCCTCGTTAAAAGGACCCCACAGGTTATTGGTTGTCAACACAATTTTGTCTAGTCTGAAACCGTCCTGATGCATATAAACATTTATGGTGTGTATTCCCGCAGAAGGAACATTGATCATCGCATGGGACCCATTTTGGGTGGTTCCACTCCATATCCATTTATCATAGTCTTCGATGTTAATGTTTTCGGCAGAAGATTGTCTTTGACCATTCAGTCCGACATGAACCAAATCATCTCCAGTTCCACTCGCATACCCACGCAGCCAAACATAATGAAGGCCGGTTCGCACAAAATTAACTCTGTAATCCAACCGGGGACTTGATGTGAGATAATCCGGATAGGGCCTGCTTGTGCCGCTATCCGGCTGTGCCCTGACCGCCATAATGGAAGCCCCTGCTGTGCTGTCCGGTTCCCATTGGTGGGTTATGCTTGAAATTCTTTCAATAAAATGTTCCGCCTCGATCGAAACGATATTATCGGGAATCGTAGGTTGCACAAAGGCAAGACTGCCGTAATCATGGCCGTATTCAGCACAAACGTCATTGTTGCCTAACTGGAGGATTACATTCCGAACGTCTCTTGGTTGAATTGGATTCAAAGCCCGATTCAGAGCATCTTTCCACTCATCCCCGTCGTGTGACCTGTTGTAGATAGAGCTGCATTCAAGGCGATTGGCAATGGACCAGGACTTCGTCCCTCCCATAAAACTCCAATCAGAATCATGTGATCCGAGTCTCAAGTCTAAACAGTCCATCAATTCTCTGTGTTCACCCAAATTTCTGTCACAGGCGTCATTGGTGTGGGTTGCCTCACCAATGCTGTCACCAATTATCAGACACCCGTTGTCCTCCGGCAATAGTGGGTCAAGAACAAAATCCATACCGACACTCCAGGGACCGTAGCCGCTATTATTCCAGGTCTGGATCCACCAAGTGCCGTTGCCTTCAGCAAGTTCAATGCTGGGTGTTACGGAGCATTGGCCGGTTCCCCCGGTACAGCCGGCCTGATCTGCGGTGTACGATTGAGTTATTTTGCTACCGGTACTATCATCGACCCACAGATAATACCGGGCGGAATTAGATTCCGCCGACCAGGTATATTCGGGTGTGATGTCGGTGATCGTGCCCGCGGGCGAAACCAATGTTGCCGGCCCGGGCACAGCGTCCTGTGCCTCACCGCTATTCAGACTGAAAAACACAAGACCTAAAATCGTCAGTATAAACAAGCGAAGTCTAGCATATTTAATATATAAACGTTTCATTGCTCTTGTCTCTCCTTGTCTGCAAACATAACATTCTGAAATTCTTGCAGTATCTGATGATATTGGGTTTTATAGGGAAACCATAATAAATTTCAGCACGAAACCAAAATTAGAAGTTGAGGAACTGCTCGACAGGTGAATTTTAGCTCAGGATGAGAATCCGCTCAGAATAGGATTGCGAATGCGATCAATAGTCGGATGAGAGAAAAATCAGCGTTGCGCTTCTGGAGACATGTGTATTTGATCAAGAATTTTTCTATATTTCTATACAATGTCATTGTTATTGTCAAGAATTTAATCTCTCCTGGGTTAAATTCCCCGCAGCTTGCTGAGATAAAAGTGAGTTAATCCTAAAACCCATGATACTCCGTGGCTTTCCGCGGAGAGATTTCATTAATAACACAACATTGTAGTACTTTAATTGGCGAGTGCCTGTGCATGCTGGGGAGGTGACAAACCGAAAAAAAATTATTCACTCTTGGTTTTGGGCTGTTGATCATCTACGTTGCAGGATTATTCAGTGGTATTTGACTAATGCCCCCACTTCTCCGACAAACTCCTGCATGGCGGATCTGAGGTGATAAAATTCACCTTTAGCCTTATACACAGAGACTTAACTTTTTAAGTCGTTTAATCTATGGAATTTGATTTCAATTCTCCGGTGTCAGGAAAGATAGACGCAATAACATATCCTTGAGTGAAACTTCATTTCAAAAAGTTGGAGTTGGTTCTATCCTGTATCCCCTTGCATTTTGTAGGTTGGGTTGAGCCTGTTCCAGGCTTTGTTGGATTTCGTTGCACTCAATCCAACCTACATGTTACCGGTATTATTGCCAAATACGAAACCCAACAGCGACCGATTTCGAAACCGAGCCCGAAAAGTCTCTTTTCCGATCAGACTGGACGCTCGCGGCCAACGGCGCCGCTCGTGTGAAACTACAACGGAATGACGAATGTCGAATGTCAATTGACGAATGGTGGAATCGCTTCGCTCAGGCATTATTAAACAGACAGAATACATTATTCGATGATCGACGTTCATTAGTTTCTTTTCTTTGATCAAACTGGCCGTTTTTTAACTAGAGGCTATGATTAGCACTGAAACTTGAAACCGCATACTCTCAGGACAAATAAAAGAGGAATGAAAATAGGATAGAAAGCAAGAGCCTTGTTATGAGAATTCTGACCCCGTAAGTGTCAACCTGAGTTGGCTCAAATCCCTAAAAAGGCCTCCCGGAACATATCGCTTTCAAGCAGTTCTTTACCGGAGCCTTGGCCGACGATCCTACCGGTCTGCAAGACATACCCCCGGTCGGCCAGATCAAGGGCTTCACGCACATTTTGTTCGACCAGCAGGATGGTCATGCCTTCTTCTTTGAGTTTGCGGATGGTGTCGAAGACTTCGTCCACCAGAAGCGGGGCCAACCCCAAGGACGGTTCGTCGAGCATCAGAATTTGGGGTCTGGACATCAAACCGCGTCCGATTGCCACCATTTGCTGTTCTCCGCCGGACAGCGTGGCGGCTGGCTGCTTTTGCCGCTCTTTTAACTTCGGAAAGAGGGTATATACGAATTCGAGATTTTGCCGGATCTGCCGGGTGTCGCTCAGAATATAGGCCCCCAGGTAGAGATTTTCTTCCACCGTAAGTGGGCCGAAAAGCATTTTTTCCTCGGGGACGTAGCTAATTCCCAGGCGGATAATTTTTTCTGTGTCGAGTTTCTGGATATCGCGGCCATCGAATTGGATGCGACCTTCAAAGGGATGTTGGGTACCCATGATCGACCTTAGCAGGGTGGATTTACCGGCGCCGTTGGAACCCAGTACACAC
>JASFFJ010000751.1:0-3861 GCA_050124355.1 Desulfobacterales bacterium
TCCTTGCGTACATACTCACGCGCTTCTTTTTCCAATTTCTTGATTTTGCGCTCCAGTTCTTCGTACGTCGGTTTTTCAGTCATGAGAATATAACCTGTAGCCATCAAATATATGTGTTTTTAGCATGCTTCGACTTTTTAATTTATGCACACGCTGATTTGAATCCCACCAACTTTTGACCTTTTTCATCCCAAAGCTTTAGTTTAAGACAGGCGATACTTTTACGAATGGTAAGTGGTTTAACATCTAAAAAATATTTGGTATCATCGTAGGCTCTTTGTAAATTATAATTGGGAATCCGGGATCTAAGATGATGGATATGGTGTATTCCGATATTACCGGTAAACCATTGTATCACTTTAGGTAGTTTATAATATGAGCTTCCGTACAGAGAGGCTCGTACCGGATCCCACTGGTCATGACGCGCCCAATACACCCCCTCAAATTGATGCTGGATGTAAAACAGCCATACCCCAATTACTCCGGCAAAGAAAATGACCGGAAACTGTATCAATGCATAGGCTTTAAATCCGATGGTAAGACTTGCTAACACAATTATAACTGCAATTGCAGCATTAGTGATAATTACGCTATTTATCTGGCGTCTTTTCGCGCCTTTATGAGGGTATCGATAGGACACAATAAATAAATAGGCGGGGCCTAAGCATAGAAGAACAATAGGATTTCTAAAAAATCGATACCAAAATCGTTTTGGTTTTGATGCTGTACGATATTCTTCTGCTGTCAATGTCCAAACATCACCTTTACCTCTGCGATCAAGGTCACCGAAAGTGTTGTGATGCCATCCATGGGACTTTCGCCATTCTTCATAGGGTGTGAAGGTTAATATTCCGCATAGATAACCCAAAATGGAATTTGCTTTTCGGGAGGCAAAAAACGATTGGTGGGCACAATCATGGAAAAATATAAAGATTCGAACTAACAGACCGCCTGCTATTACCGAAAGGCCCAAGGTTATCAAATATGAATACCCTGCCTTGTAACTTAAATACATTAGAATACATAAAAATAGGTAAGGAATAAAGGTCGTTGCAAGCTGCCATACGGCCTTCAATAGATCCGGCTGTTCATATTTTCTAATGACTTGTTGCAAATCTGGTTTGGTGCATTTTACATTTTTGGAAGCGAAAAGGCCTGTCATATTCTAACTCCTTTTATCTTGAGATCAGCCGAGTAAAGGTGAGTTAACCGCGTCGGAATAATGAGAAAAATCCAATGCGTCAAAGAATAAATCCCCTTCTTATTCTTATAAAGATGCTAACACTTCGAACGCTCTTTCCTCCATCTCAAAACGGATCTTAATCCCTCCTGTGCGACCCTTTTTCCTTGGAGCTCGTCGAAAATGGCAAAATTTACAGCATTTATCACATCAATGTTCCTTTCCTTCTCGTTCGCAAAAGGCATAAGGTTGAGCGTTTCACGGAAAATTGCCTTAAATTCAAGTATCCGATCTTCTGTAAACACCCTCTGAAGTATTTTGTGAGCCATTCCTGCGATATCGATTTCTTCTAAGCGCCTTTCGATGTAGGTTAGCGTTCTGACTGTTACCTTAAATCCTAAAATTTCTTCCAGATATTTCTCGAGAGCTGACGTTGATGTTTTCTGACAAGCCTCATTCTTGTCAATATCAACTGAGCTGGGCCCATCGACAAATGGAACCGCAAGTTTTCCTGTGACTTGGGCGATCTCCTTTAGACTGTGAGCTTCGGTCAGTCGACATAAATACTCTGCCTGAAGAGCGGCGACCTGAAGGTAAGCGCTTAAATTATAGAAGCCGGTGTGTATGTACTCGGGGAGAGCTGTGCCATTCCGACTGCGCACGTATCTGTATTTGTGATCAATTTCACCCCATGCCTCTTCAAGAATCGTCCTCAATTGGACCTCGAATTGAAGATCCTTCAATCCAGAAGGGGCATCTGCATTTTCGCCTAACTCTACCTGGTAATGAATAGATGAGTATCCGGTATATGTTAGATCTAAGTCGTCTGGTAACGACTTGCCAGGATCAACCGGGAGAATGAAGGATCTTTTTTTATCCGGTCCTTTCACGAAACATAGAATTTTCTCCTCGGACAAAAGCCCAAGATATGTCTCGACTTTTCCGATATCCGAAAGACGTAAACAGATTATCCTAACTCCTAATAGATCGCCAACTCTCGTCTGATAATTTTTTTCCGAAATAGGCGGTTCTCCAGCCTCAACCTCTTTATTCTGCTTATCAATTTTCTCAATAATTCTTGATTCATCTTTGATTCGGTATATGATTGTATGTATACTTTCCTTCGGTGACGAAGGATCGTCTCCGATCAGATGAACAATGTATTCAGCAAGCTTTTTATATCTTTCCTTTTCATTCAAAAACGATATTATGATAGCTTCTTTTTGATATTCGATCATTTCGATAGTCTTATTTGAAAAAGGTAACCCATGTATGAGTTACCTTTAACAGCCAACTCAACTTTTGATAAGATTTTCAATCCCATCAGCGCATGATCGGCTTACTCCATAGTCGGCTTTTTCTTGCCCGGGCATTATATCCCAGCCCCCTTTTTCAATGAAATTAGATCTCTGATAGCTACTTACTTCGGCTAGTTCTTTAAGTTTTTCTTCATGATTCGGTTGCGTCATAAATTGGGCAACACAAATCGCCGCCTGACTTGCCAAGACCGCCTTGTCGGATATCTTTTGGGTAGTGGTGGTGGTTGACCAACCCCCCCACCCAAACCCGATGATCATTGCGATGATTGCCCCACAAACGAGACCCCAACTCCCATACTTAATTTTTCCCGCAGTTTCTGGTTTCATTGATAATACCTCCCTGAATAATGTTGTGATATTTTTGCCTACGATGACCTTGCGGCCAGCGAGCTGGAAGCGGTCATCGGCCCCGTCCAGCACAACCCTTTTCATTTTCAATCATCGGAATGTTACCAGTAGCGCTGTTCGGTCTAATCTTTTGTTTTTTGTCGATTTCTGCCTTCTAATTGAGCAGTACCATTATGGCTTAGCCCGCTTAATTTTTTCCGAAACAAACCTGTCAGGCATATCCTGCCTATGAATTTTGAGCGCAGATATTTAGTTTTTTTCATTTATCTATATTAGGGACATTTCCCCCTGGCAGCATTAACTGTCTCCATTCCTTCCGAATGGGAAACCGTGAGGATTTGAATTTCCGGCGGCTCGCTCAACAGGCTCTTTGTTCCAAGCAAAACGCTGAATCTGTTAGACTTCATATAATGGTCCAGATCTTCGCGGGTTTTCCAATCCTCTATCAAACTGAAAATGTTTTTGTCTTCGACGTCCCGGTAAACGTGACAGCTGAGACAACCCATCTCATTTTCAGTTGGTTCAATCATTGAGATAAGTGTTTGCATAACCTCTGTCCGCTTTTCTAGAAATGCATTCATGGTTATCCTGACAATGATCAAGAGAACCCTCCTTTCAGCAAAGACGAGACACCCGCCTTAGTATAGCTTGGGATTTTCCCCAACCAGACTGTTATCAAAAAGATTCAAGCTGTCCGCAATCATGTCTTCAACATATTCAAGCTTCGTGCCAGGCAGACTGAGTCAAACTCAAATTAGCCTAACAAATTGATATTTAATATAATTTTTTTTGGAAAAGAGACTGATATAGCGGAAAAAATGAGTACAATAATATGGTCATATTTGACCAATGGCCATATATGACCATGCTTGGCATCCTCGAAGTGGTGTTTATAGCTCTCCGTGATGGGATACAAATTAGACAGGTTGTTATTTGAGAAAAGTCGCGAACAATGGGCTATTTGGCAGGAATATTATCCTTTGACTGGGTGTCTTAAGATGATGGTACAGGATC
>JASFFJ010000752.1:0-3857 GCA_050124355.1 Desulfobacterales bacterium
AATGAGGAGTAAAATTCATGCAAAGCGAAACGGGATTAAACGACTCGGGAAAATCCCAAATCCCAAATCCCAAATCCCAATTTGATCCTATTACGCTGGAGATTCTGTGGCGCAGGCTGGTTTCGATTGTCGACGAGGCGGATGCATCGGTTGCCCGGACGGCGTTTTCAAGCCTTCTACGGGACGCCCATGACTATACCTGCATGTTTACCGATAGCCGTGGTCAGGAACTGGTCCAGGGAACGTTTTGTACGCCGGGACAGGCCGGCGCTATGGCGCTGGGGGTAAAAACGTTAATCAACTCTGTTGCCTTGGATGCCTACCAGCCGGGTGATGTTTATATCGTCAACGATCCATGGCTTCTGGCCGGTCATTTGAACGATGTTTGCGTAATGAGTCCCATTTTCTATAAGGAACGGCCGGTAGCGTTTACGGCCTGCGTCTTTCACCACTCCGATATCGGCGGCAGGGTTGCTTCGGACAATCGCCAGGTCTATGAAGAAGGCTTGTATATTCCGCCCTTAAAATTATACGAGGCCGGGGTGCTCAATGAAAGCGTCCTGGAATTGATTCGCTGGAATGTCAGAACGCCGGAGGAGGTAACCGGGGATATTCGTTCCCAGGTGGCCGCCAACCATGTATGTGCCCGCAAGGTCATCGAATTGTTGGCAGATGAAGGTCTGGACACTCTGGATGACTTGGCCGATGAAATCATTGAGCGCACTGAAAAGAGCATGCGGGCGGCAATTTCAAAGATCCCCAACGGGGTCTATCCCTATGAAGGTATCATCGAAGGCGCCGGGAAACGGAAGGACATTACCATCAAGCTCACGGTGGCAGTCAAAGACAGCGATATTCATATTGACTTTGACGGCACCTCGCCCCAGGTGGACTGGGGTGGTAACGTGGTGTATAACTTCACCTACGCGTATGTATTTATGGCCGTCAAAAGCGCTTTCGATCCCGATATCCCCATCAACGAAGGTGCCATTCGTCCGGTGAAGATGACGGCGCCTGAAGGTACGGTGGTCAATTGCAAATTCCCGGCGGCGGTGGCGGCCAGGATGCAGATCGGTCACTTCATGACTGAGATGGTTTTCAAGGCCCTGGCGGCAGCGACACCGGACAACATCATTGCAGAAAGCGGCGGCACGCCGGCCCAAACCAACATTTTCTACGGAAAACGATATGACTCGACTCCCTGGCTGACCATGATTATCCGGGGGGGCGGCCTCGGGGCCGGCAGCCGCATGGACGGTCACCACTGTGCTATTTTTCCAGCCAACGGGGCCAATACACCGGTGGAAATTTTTGAAAGCGACACCCCATTGATCGTGGCGGAACGCAGCCTGGTCTGTGATTCCGGTGGGCCGGGAAAGATGCGGGGCGGTTTGGGTCGAAAGATGACAATCCGGGTACCCGACGATGAATTTGCTCCCCAGGGACCGACTTCGATCGCGATTCAAGCGGGACGTTACAAGTATCCTCCGCGCGGTCTGTTCGGCGCAGGATCGGGTGTCGGTGCGCGGTTTTTGATCAACGAAGAAATCGGGGATCCCAGCGGGCTGACGTTGTGCCAGCCTGGTGATGTCATAGAGTTTGACAGTGCCGGCGGTGGCGGATACGGTGACCCCCTGTTGCGGGATCCCCTGGCGGTGGAAGCAGATGTGGTCAATGGCTATGTGAGCATCGAAAAGGCCCGGGAGGATTACGGTGTTGTGATTGATCCGACAACGTTGAAAATGGATAGGGTTAAAACTGAAATGGTTCGCAGCTCGAGAAAAAAGAAGCAAGGTCGTTGATCAGGGCGTAATGGATTCTTTAAAATCCAAATAACAATTCACAAATAACAAACAAATCACAATCACTCAAATCCCAAATTCCAAGTGTTTGGTCATTGAATATTGATGGTCTCGTAAATAGCCAATTTTTAAGCGTTAGCGTCATTCCGGCGAAAGCCGGAATCCAGTAATATCAATATGCTTTGGATGCCGGATCAAGTCCGGCATGACGATTTGAGAACTTTTTACGAGATTGTCAATATTGAAATTTGGTGCTTGAAATTTGTGATTTCATATTATTGGGTTAGGAGATATAAATGGGTAGAACCTTCATGCCTTCTTTTAATAATCTTGATGAACTTCAGCAGCATCAGTTAAAAGGCCTGCAATGGACGATCAACCATGCCTACCGGGGATCCCCCCTATACCGGGAAAAGCTTCAAGCGGCCGACGTCAGTACCCAAGATATTCAATCGCTGGATGATATTCGAAAATTGCCTTTCACTACAACCGATGACCTGCGCAAGGGCTATCCATTTCCACTGCTTGCGGTGCCCGATTCCCAAGTGGTTAGAATTCATGCCTCTTCCGGCACCACCGGCAGACGAAAAATTATTGGCTACACCCAAAAAGATATCGACGATTGGGTTCACTTCTTTGCCAGATGTTATGAGATGGCCGGGCTGAACGCCTCAGACAGGGTGCAAATTGCCGTGGGATACGGTATCTGGACGGCGGGGGTAGGGTTCCAGCTGGGTTGTGAAAAATTCGGTGCCATGGCCCTTCCGGTGGGTCCGGGCAATATTGATATGCAGTGCCAGTTTCTGGTTGATCTTCAGTCCACTGTGATGTGCTGTACGGCATCCATGGGCCTTCTGATGGCCGAGGAAGTAAACCGCCGCAATCTCAAAGACAAGATTGCGCTTAAAAAGATGATCTTCGGCTCGGAGAGAAGCAGTGATGCCATGCGTGCCCGGATTAAGGATCTTCTGGGTCTGGAGGATATGTTCGATATTCCGGGAATGACCGAACTGTATGGGCCGGGGACGGGATTGGATTGTTTTAAGCACGAAGGAATTCACTACTGGGCGGACTACTATATCCTGGAGATTCTCGATCCGGAGACCCTCGAGCCGGTGTCACCTGGAGAAATTGGCGAAATGGTGGTGACTACCCTGTGCAAGGAAGCCGCTCCGCTGATTCGCTATCGGACCCGGGACCTGACGCGGTTGATCGAAAAGCCGTGTTCCTGTGGCAACATTCTGCCGATGCATGACCGAATCCAGGGCCGCTCGGATGATATGATCATCTTTCGGGGGGTGAACATCTATCCGGGACAGATCGATGAAGTATTATCTCCGATTTCCGATGCCGGGTGTGAATACCAGGTGCATCTGATAAGAAAGGATGACGGCAAAGACTATATGACCATCTGGTTGGAGTGCTGTGATGGTTTAGATCCCTCCCAAAAGCCCGAATTGGGTCTCAAGGTGCAGGCTGAGATTAAAAAGAAAATTATGGTCAGCTGCGAGGTAGATATTGTGGACGACTGCTCTTTGCCGCGTTCGGAGCGAAAATCAAAACGGTTTTTTGATAATCGGCCGGAGTGAGTGTCTATTCCAAATGGGACACGGATCAGATGGGTAATTAATATAACCAACTGGAATATTGAATGAAGCAGAATAAATTACAAATAACAAGCACCAAATTTCAAATAAATCTCAAATCTCAATATCCAATTACCAAAACCTGTTTTTCCATTTTCGGGAAAGCGCGGTTATTTTGATTTGGAATTTACAATAGCCATCGTAGGTTGGGTTGAGTCCGATCTGAATTGTTGGGTTCTGTAGCTCAATCCAACCTTCGATAATAGAGATTACAACGCAGTAGGATTTCAAGGAGCGAAACCCAACACATCGATTAAGCGAGTTTTCGTCCAATCACTAAATAGAATACATTATATTATGCATATTAGCCAATTTAGATCATTCAACGAATAACATAAATTATAAAGGAGATTGCGATGTTGACGAAGGCGTATATTCCGTACAAGGGTTATTACAGTTCTCCATTCTC
>JASFFJ010000753.1:0-3843 GCA_050124355.1 Desulfobacterales bacterium
GATTTTTTTTCAATAAAAAATAATATAGCGGTTGTCATGTTTGCAATAAATTAAAGCTGCTACATATTATATTTTTTCCTGTTAGAAAAATTGGCAAACGGAGCATATTTATGACAACCGCTATATCTGTTACGGAACCTCTTTTACTTCTAAATAGGCCACCGTACCTTCAATACGGATATGCAAATTTTCTTCAGGGCCAAACAAACTTTTCTTTTGATAATAGGGCGTTGAAAGGACAACACGATTAAACTGTTTAATTTGAATTCCCTTTTTATGCAGCACTGTAATCAGCCGCTGTATGCGGTCGAGATTTTCCCACTGCAGGGCCTTGTTTTCCAGCAGGATGTCTTTCAGTTCCTGGTCTAAACTGAGCTTGGCCGATACGACCGGGGATGGTTGGGTCCCCAATTTATAAACGAGCTGACCGCCAATGATAAAGACAATTAAAATTGAAGCTGCCAGGGCATAAACGGATTTTCGTTTCCACCAGGCGGTGGTTGCCTGGCGGCCGGAAGTCCTGTTTGATACGTCCGTGAGCGTTTCCTGCAGGATTTCGTAGCATTTCCGACAGCGGTTAAGATGATCAAGCAAATGCTTTCGTTCAGCGCTATCAAGCGTTCCATCAACCAGCCGCGCAAGACTTTCCAAGTCGGCATGGTTTTCGGATTCGCTTGTATCAGCCGGCTTTAATGTTTTATGCAACCATTTTCCCATTTTTGCCTCTAACTGTTTAGACGGACATGTTACGGTTCGCGAATGCCCTCGGAGAGCAATCGTTCTCGATATCGGCTCAAAAGGCTTTTTAGCCGTCGTCTGGCAGATGATGCTGAAAAACCAATTATATTGGCTGCTGTCTTGATGGGCTGCTCTGAGCCGTAGACTAGTCTTACCAATAACTGATCTTCCGGCGACAGCTCTGCGGTTGTCTCCCGAATTATTTTCAGTGCTTTGATTCGTCTTAGGCGGTCAAGCTTTCCAATCAAGAACTCCAGCGGATTTGAGCCGCCGGTGTTTAGGTCCTGAAGAGACTTGGAACCATCCCCATCCAGAGACTGAAAGGCCGGATTTTCGCGACAGGGAGCTTTGCGGATCGGTACAATTGCCGCCAGGAACTGTTCGTAGGCGCCTTCGAACAGGCCTTCGATTTGCAAAAAATCAAATGCATCGTCAAAGGAGAATTTTTGCCAGCAAACCAGGCGATAGACAGTTTCAGCCCACGGGCCGAGTCTTGCCACACCGGCTGGTATGCGCCTGCGACCGTATCTTTTGCGTCTAAAATCGATAATAAGGGAGTTGATCAGGGTGTACAGGTAGGTCGTTAGTTTACTTTTGCCTTTATAGGCTCGCAGTCGTTTATAGTTATCGGCCTTCAGGCTGTCGAGGATGAAGACATAGCTTTCGTTTTGATCGTTATCATTGGAGAAATGCCGCTTGCATATCGCTTCTATTCTTTCCAGGATAGCACTTGAAGAGAGGATTTTCTCCGGATCTATAGAATTGCCGGCCACTGGCTGAACTTCCAGAATTAAAGTTAAAAGGATAGGTCATGATATTTTATATTATTACAAATTTTTAACGCTATTCAGTCAAGTCGGGGAGTCCCTGCCGGGTGTAATATTATTGCCAGTTCTTGTAGTTTGATTTTAGTTGCTGAAAACGGTCGGGTCCCAGAATGTTGCGGACACCGATCACAAATTGCAAGCGTTCATTGGCAAGATTTTGACGGTCTTTTTCAAGGTTTTGAAACTGCTTTTTTACAGCAGTATTGTTTACGTCTTGGCTGCTTAACAGTTGATCGAGTTCAAATTGTTGGCGCTCAACCGCAGATTTTTGTTTTATAAGCTTGCGGCGGCTTTTGGCAAAAAGGTTGTCCAGGCGTTTGATTTCATTTTTGCTCAAGTTTAGATTTTTTTGAATCTTGGGATTATACCACCACTTTCCTGCCGGGACATCCTGTCCGATTGCCATTACAGGTGACATCACAAAAATGACCAGCAGAATGAAACTGAATGTACTTCTCAGCATGATGACGTTCCTCTCTTGCCTCGGTCAGAGGTTAAGGTATAAGTCTTGATGGTTTCGTAAAAAGTCAAATTGGCTCGCTCCGGTGCCCCCTTTCGGGGGTTTCGACCCCGGTCGCTCCCCAATCCGACTTTTTACGAGACTGTCACGTCTTGATCTGAGGAATTAAAAATTGATAAAATTCCTTATCGTAATCCGGTTTATATTCAGCCGTGATTTCCAGATAAAGTGGCGGTAAAGCATTTTCGACCAACATGTCTACTTCCATCATCAACCGTTTGGCTTCCATAAGTTCCGAGGGGGCGCCGGCAGTTCCGAACTCATTTAGGTTTCGTACGCTGGTCGTTGCCCAAAAAACCAAAAGAACAGCGGCGACGGTGGCGGCAGCCCCGACGGCATTGCGCCAATTCAAAAAGGTCCAGCGGGTGCTCCTGGGCTCGTGCACCGGTATCCTTATTCTCTTCTGCGGCTGCGGCGTATAATCCTTGGCTATCTGCCCCAGGCGCACCAATTCCTGTTCAAGGCTTTCTTTGCTGGAACGGCATTGATGACATGACACCAGATGCGACTGTCCGGACCGGGGCAGGTCGGTTTCGTCAACAACCGCCTGGATCAGCTGCTGTTCATCTAAATGTTGTTCCTTATCTAAATTCACTGGATTATCTCTTTTAGCAATTGGCGTATCCCCGGTTCCTTTTTAAACTTCGCAAGTGCCCGGTATAAATGGGTTTTGATTGTACTCTCATTTTTCCTCAAGATTCCTGCGATCTCCTTCAGGTTGAGATGATCAAAGAATCTCAGCAAAAAAACCTCGCGTTCCATTTTGGATAGCTTGTCCAACATCAATCGAATCTGTCGCCAAAAATCCTCTCTTAAAACATGATCCAAGGCATCGGGCTGATCGGTGCCTGTTTCCGCCGGTGGCTGGGTTTCAATGTTTTCATCCTCAACTTTAAACAGGGCCCGAAAGCGCTTCTTGCGTTGAAAATCGCGGATGCGATTCAGGGTAATGCTGAAAAGCCACCCCCGGAATCGTGAAGCATCTTTAATGCTCGAAATTTTTTGATAGGCCTTTAAAAAAACATCCTGGGCAATGTCTTCGGCGTCCGCGCCGGACCGGATTCGATAATAAACCATTCTATACACATCGGCCTGAAATTGATCAACAAGCCGGGCGAAAGCGGAGCGGTTTCCATCTTTTGCTTGATTGACCAGCACGACAAGTTGTGTAGAAGTGTCCGAGGTCTTGTTCGTATCATCTGTTGAAGCCATTTTAGGATGTCAGAATTTTTCTCCTGTCGCAATCCTCCACCAGCATTCCGGTTACCATAATACCCCGAATACATTAGCTTGTCTATATTAACTTGGCAAATTAGATAAAGTATAAACATCCCTCTGGCACCCTGCCCAGATCGTTCGGTTTTAACGATCCCAGTTCCAATTCGAATTTTTATAGCGCCGGTAACGGCGGACGTCATTATGCTTTAATCGGTAGATATGTCTGCTGGCCCGGGTTTGGAGACTTTCAATATGACGGCGTTCCCGTCGGGTGAGTTTGCCGTCGAACCAGGACCATTTTTTTATCCTTCTTATACGGCGCTGCTCATGTTTTAAAATTTTTGCTTCGTAGGGAGTTAGTTGGCCGCTTATGATTCCCTGCCGAATTCTCAACCGCTGATTGGAACTCCGATCCTTGATGAATCCGGCCAATGCGAAATCAGCAAAAAGAAATCCGCCAATCACAGAGAGTATGGTCAAAATAATTGTTTTTTTCATTTCAGATGTCTCCTTTGGTTGCCTTTTACCCTAATAGACGCG
>JASFFJ010000754.1:0-3834 GCA_050124355.1 Desulfobacterales bacterium
ACCGGGTGTGCGGGCACCGTAAATTACATGAATGTCTTTAAATCTCGAACGGTTGGCCGGATCGAGCATATAAATAATGGATGAGCGCAGGGTGGTGAAGGCGAATCCGCCGCCGATGATGACGACGTTTTTGCCTTCCAGGTTTTCCCAGGGATACCAGTTGCCCATGGGACCGCGAACTCCCATGACATCGCCGACTTTCATGGCGTGCAACCAGGAAGAAACCAGCCCTACCTTGTTGACCGTAAACATGACAAATCCTTTTTCACTGGGAGAAGATGCGATTCCGATCGGGATTTCCCCTTTGCCGGTCACGGAAAGTTCAGCGAACTGACCGGCATTATAATCAAATTTCTCCTCGTCCTCTGAATTCAGGAAAACGAATTTGAATGTTTTTAAATTTTTATCTTCGGTTTCGATGGCAATGTCATCGATGCGTACCGGATAAGGTAAATATGGATTTAACACAGTTCATCCTCTCTTTGGATTGACGAATGAATATTTATCATTCAATCTTTGGGCTTGGTTCTAGCATCGGCCACGGCTTAATCGTAGGTTGGGTTGATTATTCCGATATCTATTGTTGGGTTTCGTTCATCTGCCCAACCTACTTGTCAGCTATTTTTGTGCTATCAGCGAAACCCAACAAAATGGCCAAAGAACTATCGCCCAATATTTCATACTGCACAGGCGTCTGCCGCGTAATTGTTCATAAGGTCGCAGATACGGCGGATATCAATATTGACGGGACAATAGCGTACACAGCGTCCGCATCCAACACATTGAATTCCAACTTCATATTTATCGACATAATATTTTAGTTTATGCATAAAACGCTGGCGTACCCGGTGCATTTTGGTTCCCCGGGGATTATGCCCGGTGCCATGCACGGTAAACAGCGGGTACATGCAGCTGTCCCAGTTTCGCATCCGCATGCCCGATTTCCCGCGATTTTCATCCTGAATGTCGAAACACCAGCAGGTCGGACAAACAAATGTGCAGGTACCGCAATTTATACATGAAAAAGAAACATCTTCCCAGAAGGGCGCCTGGTAAACTTCGTTGGTGTCGATTTCCTTTAATTTGTCGGTCTTAACAAATGCGGTAATTTTGGACTCAGATTCCTGTCGGCCGGTTTCAATCCGGTTGACGGCGTCGCCATCTGCCGCGGTCTGCCAACCGGCGGCATCGGCGAGTTTTTGCCCTTTTTCCGTCAGAATTTTTGCCAGATAGTGATCCGTACCATCGACCAGCAGAACATCCAGTCCTTCCTCATGATAGGGACCGCAGCCAGCGGTGGTGCAAAAGCAGCTGCTGCAAGGTGAATCGCAAGCCAACCCCACCAGTGTGGTGGCTTCGCGGGCTTTAATCCAATAAGGATCCTTATACTCGGGCGTGTCGAAATTATAATTAACCAGGACAAATGCTTTGGCATCGCAGGGACGAATCCCAATGACGGCCCGTGGAGAATAGTCTTTATCAACTTCTTTCATGATGTGATGATCTTCGACAGATTCGTCCAGGGAGTACTCGAACATCACTTCCGATTGGGGGTAAATGATGGACTTGGGTGACAAACGGGAATTTAGATATCCAAAATCCGGTAATTCACCCTTGCCCAGCTCTTTAAAATTATGAAACGTATCTTCTTTTAACGGGCCGAAAAGGCGGTAAGCGTCAGCTGCTTTTTTAAGACCGTCCGCCCATTTCTCTTTGTCAATCTGTATGACCTTCATCGCATTTGCCTTCAATTTTATTGGTGTTTGGTGTTTTGTATTTGGTGGTTTGCCATGGGAAGTTTGTTTTCATCAGCCAAACACTAAACACAAAGAACAAAACATCTATTACTTTATAAAATCATCCGGATCACCGGCTTTATAAGTATCCAGCGGCGGACGCACCTCCAGCGACATACCCGCTTCCCACTCGAACAGTTCAAGGCAGTCCCTCTCCAGTTTGCGGGTTAACAACCGCATGTTGATACCCACCGGGCAGGCTCTTTCGCAAGCACCGCAGTCCGTGCAGCGGCCGGCACAGTGATAGGCCCTTAAAAAATGAAATGTTTTGACATCAATGGGGTCCTGGCTTTTTCCAACCCACTGGGGTTGAGATTCATCCACAAAGCAAGTAGGGCAGTAACAGAGCGGGCAGGCATTGCGGCAGGCGTAGCAGCGTATACAGGGTGAAAGAAGGTTCTCAAAGAAAGTCCATTTTTCAGCGGGCGCCATGGCTTCGATTTCACGAATATCCGGGTAGCGGTCAAGGTCCGGCTGTTCTTCAACCAGCTCGGCGATCAATTCATCGTATTCCACCGGATTGCGGTGGGCGCAGAGGGTGCAGTTATGCTGGAGAACCTCGTCTTTCGTCAACTCCTTTTCAAAACCGTCACCTTTAACCGTAATTTTGCTTTCGTCTTCGATAACCTCCCTGATTTCACCATCAAACATGGAATTAATTTTACGCTTGTCAATCATCCCCTTGCAGGGCACCCCGATAATGACGAGTTGTTCTCGTTTTATTTTGTTTTCGATGATATGGGTCACGATATTTCTGGCATCGCAGCCTTTGGCAATAATGCCGATTTTTTCCTTGCGATCGGTCAGGTAGTTGGCCAAATTGATGCCACAGTTGCTGTCCCAGACCAGATTGTGGATATCTTGCTCCGTCCTGGCAAAATAAGGTTCATTCATCATGGGCACAGTTCCCTTGCGAAAGCCGATGACCACATCAACCTTGCCCTCTTTGAGAAGCCTGTTGGAGACTTGCTTTATTTTCTCGAGATAACTTATCATCTTAAGCAACCTTAGCCTTCGTTTTTAAAAAAGTTTGATTGGGGCCGAGGATCTTGACGGCGTCGGTGACCTCCTTGACAACGGTCACGAACTTAGTGGACTCCGCCGATGAAACCCAAGAGAACTGAATACGGCCGGGTTCGATCCCCATATGTTCCATCAGATTTTGGAACAAGGCAAATTTGCGTCGGGCATAGTAATTACCTTCCAGGTAATGGCATTCACCGGGATGTCACCCGGAGACCCAAACACCGTCTGCACCTTCACGCAGCGCCGCCAGAAAGAATTTGGGATCCATCCGCCCCGTGCAGGGGATGCGGATGACCCGGATGTTGGCAGGATATTCCATCCTGCTGACGCCGGCAAGATCAGCAGCGCCATAGCTGCACCAATTGCATAAAAAAGCCGCAATTTTTGGTTCCCAGTCAGACATTGTTAACTCCCGTTTATTTGTTTATTAGTGTACTGGTTGAATGGTTGATTAGAAAAATTATTATCATAATTTCATAATGTTACGATTGTCAAAACGTGGAGTGCCCAACTATTCTGCAAATATGAGATAAGATCTTATTTACAGCCACTTAACCAATCAACTAATCAACAAATCAATCATTTAACCAAATCACACCGCCTCACTCAAGTTAAAAATCTGTGAAAAGATCTGATCGTTGTCAAAACCTTTCAATTGGATGGCACCGGAGCGGCAGGATGCCACACACAGTCCACAACCTTTGCACAGAACCGGATTTATCTGGGCCCTGCCGGTCCAGGGGCCTTCTTCCGCAAGAAAAGGTGCCGCATAGGGACAAACCGAAACGCAAACCCCACATTGACTGCACATGGCCGGTGCGGTTTCGGCAACCATGCCACTGGTATGAATGGTCTTTTGCGCGAGCAGGGTGATGGCACGTGAGGCCGCCGCACGACCCTGGGCGACGGATTCATCAATGGGTTTGGGATAATGCGCCAGACCGCAGAGAAAAACCCCGTCCGTCGCAAATTCGGATGGACCGAGTTTGGCATGGCGCTCTACAAAGAAACC
>JASFFJ010000755.1:0-3833 GCA_050124355.1 Desulfobacterales bacterium
TGCCGGAAGACTGCCCGTCTGTACAGGCCGCATTTAATATCTTCGATAAGATTGTGGCCCAGCCCGGACGAGCCTGAATTGCAAATTCAATATTCATTCAAAAATATTTAATCTTTTTCTAAATGCTACGAGTTGCGACATCATGAAAAAAACAGGTTTTTTATATGATGAAAGGTATCAGTTGCACAAGACCGGCCACTATCATCCGGAAGTTCCAGACCGGCTTGCCTGTATCTATCGGGGCATCGAGGAGGCTGGGCTGCTTCCCAAGCTCATTTCATTTAAGGCCAGCCCGGCGGATATGAAGTGGATCCTACTGGTTCATAACGAATCCTATATCAAACGTTTTGAAGCGGCCTGCAGTTCCGGCAAGCGTACGTTTGACAGTCCGGACAACCAAATGTGCGGTGACACTTATGAAATCTCATTGCTCGCGGTCGGCGGGATTCTCGACGTTGTTGGTCGGGTAATGCAAGGTGAACTGGACAATGCCTTTTGTGCAGTCAGACCTCCGGGGCATCATGCGGAGGTCAGCAATGCGATGGGATTTTGTTACTTCAACAATGTGGCCATCGCCGCCCGTTACCTGCAAAACCAATGGGGCATCCATCGCGTTGGCATTATTGATTTCGACGTTCATCACGGCAATGGAACCCAGCACATCTTCGAAAATGACCCGACGGTTTTCTATTATTCTATCCACGAGCATCCCTCTTTTGCATATCCTGGCACCGGTCGTGAATTTGAACATGGAAAAGATATCGGCCAAGGCTACACCAAAAATTCGCCGGTTTTGCCGGGCCGGGGAGACGACGAGTACAGACGCCTAATTCAAAAAGACCTGCTTCCGTCATTTGAAGAATTCAGGCCGGAAGTGATTCTTGTCTCTGCCGGCTTTGATGCCCACATTGATGATGATATGGCCGATATGCAATTATCCACCGAAGGTTTCTCCTGGATTATGCAAAAGATCGTAGAAATGGGCAATCTTTATTCAAAGGGAAGAATTATATCCATCCTTGAAGGGGGCTATTCGTTAAAAAGGCTTCCGGAACTAGCCAAGAACCACGTGGAGATCTTGCTGAATGCTTAATACAGGGTAGATCGGCAACGAATCGGATTTTTCAATTTTCAATTCCGGCTTGTCCGGGACAGGGGGAAACATGTTCGTCTCCAGAACCATGACCCGCAAAGTCATCACTTTAGATCAGGAATCATCGATTTTAGACGCTCAGGAGCTGATGGCGGAAAACAAGATTCGCCATCTTCCAATCATTGACGAAGACCGGCGGCTCATCGGTATTATCACAGACAGGGATATCAGGAGTGCCCTGCCTTACAACCCGCAGAGGGAGCCCGCCAGCGAAATGAAAAGCATCCTCAATTTAAAAGTCAAAGATGTCATGACGAAAGATCCCACATCGATTACCCCGGCCTACACGATTCAGGATGCACTCTTGTTAATCCAGAATTTAAAAGTCGGCGCACTGCCGGTCGTCGATGACGATCAGAAACTTAAGGGTATTATCTCGGTTCGCGATCTACTGGGGGCGTTCATTAATGTACTGGGAATCGGGGAGCCAGGTACCCTTGTGTGTATTCTGGTGGAAGAAAAAATCGGTCAACTGAAAAAAATTGTGGATGCGATCACCGCAGAAAGCATCTCCTTTGGCAGTGTTCTGGTTGCCAGGTATTGGGATGAAAATAAACGCGCCGTCTTTCTCTACCTGTTGACCCAGCAGGTCGCCCATGTGAAGAAAAAACTGAAGGACTTGGGATTTACCCTGCTGGACCCCATGGAATGGTATCTTGACCAGTTGCCAAAAAATGAATCGCATTCGGAGGCATCTGATTAATCTGCAAAAAATCAACGCCATGCCCCGCCAGGACCTGTTTATCTACTACCTCAAGGGACGTCTGAAGACAGCAAGCGGGATGTTCCAAAATAACTTTCTCGGCAACTGGCAAGAAGAGGATGATTCCTTTTTATTTTTCTCGAGTCCGGCTTCGGGGCAAGTTCAAAACCTACTATATCACCAGCGTCAATTGAGTTATGTTGACAGCTATGAAATGTCATACGATCAATGGCTGGGAGAAACTTTCGGCACCTTTGATCACCGAATTTTCCGTATAACGCCTATCTGGGAGTCCGGCAAGGGCCAGAGCGGTGACGAAAAGGTAGAAATCTTACTGGATCCCGGTCTGGTATTCGGCACTGGCACCCATCCGACGACGCGTGATTGTCTCCAAGCCCTTGAGTTAGCAGCCTGTTCAAGAGAAATCAAAACGGTATTGGATCTTGGGACCGGAACGGGCCTGCTGTCCCTGGCCGCCGCCAGGCTTGGCAGCAGACGGGTGGTAGCGGTTGATCTGAATTTACTAGCGGCTAAGACCGCCGTAAAAAACGTGAAGCGAAACCAACTGCAAGATCGGGTGCTGGTGGTGCAGGGCAACGCCGAAGACGTCATCGACTATCCGGCGGATCTCGTGATTGCCAACATTCATTATGATGTCATGCGGCATTTGATTAACGCCAAGGGATTTGTCGAAAAAAAAAGATTCATTCTCTCGGGTCTCCTTCGCAGTGAAGCAAATCACGTTGCCGACCGACTTGCACGGCTCCCGGTCCAAATTTTAAAGCAGTGGACCCGTGACGGCATCTGGCATACGTTTTACGGTGGAATTGAGCAATAAAGATGAGAATAAAAATCTGGGGCTCCAGAGGATCCATACCGGTTTCAGGCAAAGAGTATTTAAAATACGGCGGAGATACAACCTGTTTGGAAATCCGAACGAAAAGCGATGACATTATTATAGTTGACGCCGGCACGGGTATCCGCAGACTCGGCAACCAACTGGCCACAGAGAGACGCCGCCATCTCAATTTTGTTTTCACCCACGCCCACTGGGACCATGTCATGGGCTTTCCGTTTTTCAAGCCCTTATATAATAAAAACACCCGCATCCAAGTGTACCCCTGCCCCTATCATAGTAAATTTGTGGAAACAATTCTGTCCAAAATCATGGCGCCGCCCAACTTCCCGGTCAAATATGCTGATATCACTGCGAAAATTTCCTACCCGGATGCATGCCCGCTGGCGTTTGAAATCGGCTCAGTCAGCGTGGTGCCGGTTGCGCTCAATCATCCCAACGGCGGCAGTGGCTATAAATTCACTGAAGACGGCCGGTGCCTCGTATTTTTGACCGACAATGAGCTGGGACATGTTCACCCGGGAGGGCTGGCTTTCGATGATTATCTGAAATTTGCCCGCGGTGCAGATCTGTTGATCCATGATGCTGAATACACCCGGCAGGAATATAAAACCTTCATCGATTGGGGACATTCCGTTTACACCGATGTACTGGATCTGGCCCAAAAGGCCGGAGTAAAAAAACTGGGTTTGTTTCATTTAAACCAGGAACGTACCGACCGGCAAATGGATAAAATCGTTAAAGATTGCCAAGATCGAATCGCTGCAAAGGGTCAAAACCTCGAGTGCGTTGGGGTGACGAGTGATATGGTGTTTGAAATATAAAATCGGGATGCGGGTTACGGGTGTCGAGTTTCGGGTTACGGGTTGCGAGTTACGTGTTTCGGGTTGCGGGTTGCGAGTTACGAGTTGCGGGTAAAAAAGGTGTGGGGCATAAAGAAGAATTCGGAGGTCGGAACGCGGAAGTCGGAAAAAAGCGACGGATGGAATCGCTTTGTTCTGGCTGTTTAGTGCATAAGATAAGACAGCATGCCTTAATTCGTCATTCGTCATTCATTGCGCCTGAACACTTTTATATGCTCACAACAACTCCACTTGAATGAAGGTAAATATGAACGAACT
>JASFFJ010000756.1:0-3828 GCA_050124355.1 Desulfobacterales bacterium
GAGTCAGGTAAGGTTCGGGCCATTGGGGTCAGCATTCATGACCGCAAGCGGGCGGGAAAGCTTGCCGAAGAATCGCCGTTAGATATGCTGATGGTCCGATACAATGCCGCACACACTGGTGCCGAGCGGGACATTTTCCCCCATCTCGCCAAACGTAAGCCAGCAATCATTGCTTATACAGCCACCCGATGGCGCGGTCTGCTTAAGCGCCCAAAAAATTGGAGCGGCCCTGTCATGACCGCATCGGATTGTTATCGCTTCTGCCTTTCCCATCCCCTTGTTGATATCGTACTCACGGGTCCTAAAACCCGTCAGCAGCTCCAGGAGAATTTAAGTAATCTTCGGGAAAAAGGTCCATTGTCAGAAGAAGAAAATGGCTGGATCAGAGATTACGGGCAAATTGTTCACAAAGACAGCTCACGGTTTACCTTCAGATTTTGATCTGTCCAGATATCGTTGATTGGTTAAGTAATCTTAAATATTGATAAATTCCCTCGTATAATTTATTCCAAGGTTGAGCGGTTCAGGGTTCAACGTTCCGGGTTGCAAAACTCCCAACCCGCTCCTATCAAAAGAATTCAGCCTTTATGTGTTTACGACGCCTTTTCATCCAACGGGTGAAGTTGGGTATTTCGGATTTTGACTAATATAACGATCAGATTCAAACAGTTTTAACCTTTGAACCGTGAACCCTGAACCTGGAACCGATCAGTTTAGGTATTATTTGCGTTTGGCTTTATATTTTTTACCGATACTCCATGCCTTGGCCAGAGGTTCTCCAATGCGCCAATAGGAAGTGTCCGGTTGTGAGAGTATTAGGGGCTTTGTTTTTTTGAAATCCAATTTGCCGTCAGTCAGAAACCTATCTTCCGTGTATGTTCCCACGATTTCGCCGATGAAAATCTCATTCATGCTGCTCTCCACGACTTCCACCAGCGTACATTCCACGTTTAAAGGACAATCTCTGATCATTGGGGCTGTTTTCAGCTCGCCGTAGAAAAGATCAAAAATTTCCGATTTATCGGTTTTTTTTCCCGATACAATTCCGCAATAATCCGTTATTTCCGCCATATCCTCCGATGGCAGACAAACGCTAAAAGTTTTGTTCTCTTTAATACCCGGATTGGTGAAATGGCCTTTACCGAGGGCAATAGCAATTCTTGGTGGTTTATAGCTGACCATGGAAAACCATGCTACCGCCAGGAAATTCGGCTTACCGTCCACATGCGCTCCCACAAGAGAAACCGGCATCGGGTATGCAGGGATTGTTGATCCCAGGTTAATCTTATCCATTTGACTTATGCCTCCGTTGTTTTTAGTTTATCGTTAAAACAAAATTTTGCGCTAAACTATCATAAAAACTGAACAAGCTCAATCGATCTGCAAAACGATATTTTCGATACGCTTACCTGTCAGGCGTATCACATTTTCTGATAGGTATGATATTTTTGTCGTTTTAACCTGCGAACCACATTATCGTGACAGTTAATGTGTCATAAAAGCTTAAATCGCGACAAATAAAAGGCTATTTTGTCGCTAAAAAAATAATTTCACGACAAAAAATGCCAAAATATATCTCAGATAATGATCTATACCCCATTGAGATCCTGCTTGCCAACCGACATGAAGGCTGGCGGATTGGGGAAATAGAAAAGGCCCTTGAAGATCAGGGCCTATCCTTCAATCGCCGCACTTTGCAGCGACGATTGGCCCGACTTGAAAAAGCAGGAAAAATCCGAATTGCCGGTGCAGGGCGCGCCACGCTTTATCTACCCATCGTCACCATCGAAAAATCGACCGAATCCAATGATGGTATCCTCCTTTCCATTGCTGCGCAAGAAATACAGAATCGGATTTCCCGGCCTTTGTCTGCGCGCCAGCCGGTTAATTACCAAAGAGAATTCATCGACAGTTACCAGCCGAATGAAACCTGGTACCTGCCGGTGGCAATACGAAATCACCTGATGGATATTGGCCGGCGCATCGGTATCGACTATGCTGCAGGAACTTACATTCGGCAAATTCTTGACAGGCTTTTGATCGATCTTTCTTGGGCGTCAAGCCGCCTTGAAGGAAATACCTACTCGCTCCTCGAAACCGAAAGGCTCATTGCATTCGGGGAAGTGGCGCTCGGGAGAACACCCTTCGAGACCCAGATGGTGCTCAATCACAAAGCGGCCATCGAGTTCCTCGTAGATGCGGTAGGTGAAATCGGGTTTGATCGGCGAACCATTCTTAATCTTCATGCCCTGCTCTCGGATAATTTGCTGGGTAATCCGTCAGCATCAGGACGACTGCGCGCTATCCCTATCGATATCGGGAAGTCTGTCTACGAACCGTTGGCGGTACCGCAACTCATCGATGAAATCTTCGGCCAAATATTGGATACTGCTGTTGCCATCTCCGATCCATTCGAACAGGCATTTTTTGTCACATTACACCTGCCTTACCTCCAACCGTTTGAGGATGTCAATAAACGGGTTTCGCGTCTGGCGGCAAATATTCCGTTTATTCACCACGACCTGTGCCCGCTGTCTTTCATGGATGTACCGGAAGACCTTTATATCAACGGACTTCTGGGTGTTTACGAACTGAACCGAATTGAACTTATGAGGGATGTATTTGTTTGGACCTATGAACGGTCTTGCAATCGTTATCAAGTGATACGGCATACTTTGGGGGAGCCCGATCCATTTCGGTTGCGCTACCGGAAAGCCTTGATCGATTGCGTGGGTGAGGCAATCCGACAGGTTGGACGAGGGAATGCTATTGATACAGAAGAAGTTCTTTTGCACCTAGCCAAGGATCTGGTGCCGGAGAATGACCGTGAACGCTTTCTTAATATCGCGAAAGAGGAAATTGACGCATTGCACGAGGGAAACTTTGCCCGTTACCGCCTTCGCCCCGCTGAATTCACTGACTGGCAAAAACGAAAGAATTAGTGGGCACCTACGTCAGACATATCACAGGTTTTGGCGGGCCGATATCTTGAAAGTCTGAAGAAATAATCGCTTGTATTTCTGGATATGCTTGTCTATGATATTGAGAAAAATTACCAAGGAGCGGACCGGGTGACACCCTATCAAACAGAACAACTTCAAACCCTTCAAATGGTAAAGCGCTATCTGGCTCAGATTTCCAAAGCGGAGCGCGAAACCCTCAAAGAGAGCTTGGCCGACTATCTGGCCTTTCGAGACGCCGTTGATGCCTTCCAGGAAAACTACTTTCACGACATCTGCAACCGCAAATGCTACCAAAGCAAGTTGAGTGCCTGCTGTTCCCGGGATGGTATCATCACCTTTTTTGCGGATGTGATCATCAACGCCTTAATGGCGGACCCAGCAGCGCTTGAGCGCTTAGAAGATGTGCTCACCCGTCCCCATGAAGGATTCAAATGCGTTTTTCTGGGCCAGGAAGGATGCCTGTGGCAGATCAAACCGATCGTCTGTGAAATGTTTCTCTGCGATGCGGCGGAAAAAGCTGTATTAAAAGAAAACCCTGTGGCACGAAAACGTTGGGATGATCTGGTCCGGCAGAAAAAAGCGTATACATGGCCGGATCGGCCCGTTCTTTTCGACACCCTCGAGCAGATTTGTATCGAAGCGGGTTACACCTCGCCCTTGATGTTCCTGCACAACAGCCCGGGGCTCTTGCGTGTTAAACGACAGCGTCTAAAGAACACCGCATCTGGCAAAAAAAAATGACCAGTCTGATCAAAAAAGAAGCTTAACGAAATGCAATTATATTTTTCTGAAATGATGGACAGGATATGGTTATACGAAAACAAAATAATCCTGTAAATCCTGTCTAAATTAACGAAGTTTCACA
>JASFFJ010000757.1:0-3827 GCA_050124355.1 Desulfobacterales bacterium
GTTATTGAACCTTTTTTCTTACCGTTCAGACGATGGATTATGGATTTCTTTAACACCTGTTTTAATGCGTTGCAGCCCCTCGGTCAACTGCTCTGAGCTGGCGGCAAATGATAACCGCAGATAGCCTTCTCCGTTGCGGCCAAATATGCTGCCCGGGACCAAAGCGACCTTATGTTCTCTGACCAGGAATTTAGCCAAATCCCATGACCTCATACCTAAATTTCTGATGTTGGGGAAGGCATAGAAAGTGGACGCCGGCATCAGGCAGGAAATACCGTCAATGGCATTAAGACCCTCGTAAACGATTCGACGCCGCCGGTCGTAGGCCTTGAGCATTTCCTCGACGCATGTTTGGGGCCCGGTAATGGCTGCTAAAGCCGCCCGCTGGGCCATGGCAGTAACACCCGATACCATATGCTCCATGAGCTTTTCCATTTCGTCGATGACACTTTTAGGTGCCACCGCATAACCGACGCGCCATCCGGTCATGGCATAGGATTTCGAGAGTGTGAAAGCCGAAATGGTTAAATCCTGCATCCCGTCGATGGCCCCGATGCTGTAGTGTTGTTGTCCGTCGAAAACAATGTGCTCATATGGCTCGTCGGCCAAAACCAACACCCCGTGGTGTTGGGCGATTTCGGCCAGTGCCTTGAGGATTCCGTCATCCAGCAGTGCCCCGGTGGGGTTTGCAGGCGTATTTATAATCATCATTTTGGTCCTGGGCGTGACGGCTTTTTTTACATCAGCCGGATCCACTTTAAAACCGTTTTCCTCGCGCGCCGGGATTCTTACGGGCAGACCTCCAAACAGACCTATCTGTGAATAATAGTCATAACCCGGATCGATGACCATCACTTCTTCGCCAGGTTCAATCAGGTGTAAAATCGCATTAAAAATTACCTGCATGGCGCCCACGGCCACAAAAATATTTGTATCAGGATCCGCATGAATATTATTTTTTAATCGCAATTTTTCGGCAATGGCCTGGCGTAGATCCAGAAATCCCTTGGCTGGCGGATAACGGGTGTAGCCTTCATCGAGCGCTAGCTTCGCAGCTTCGCGGATATGCAAAGGGGTATCAAAATCGGGTTGACCGATGCCAAGATTAACAATCCCTTCGATTTCGTCCGCCAGGGCGAACATCACGCGGATTCCGGACCACTCCACCGCATGTGTGCGTTGTGCAAGTTGTTTTTGAATTTCCATTAACGTCCCTCCCCTCTCTAGACAATAACCGGCAAAACGAGATCAGTTGCGCCCTGAGGGGAGGTTTTTAGCTCCGGTGCATGGCGATCCATTATTTCCTGGACGATTTGAGCAATTTTTACTTTTTCGCGGATGAGATTGGCATGAAAGTCTTCGGTGATCCATGGTTTGTAAATGTCGCTTTCAGATGTGCCCGGTTCAAATTTAAAATAGCAAGGAGAAGCAATGCGGGCGATTTCAGGTCCCTCATAAGCCCTGAACATGCCGCCGAAAGAATCGACAATAATCATGTAAACATCCAGCGGGATGTCCACTGCTTTACGAATGCTGCCTAAAACAGGCAATGATACATCTGATGACGGGTTTAAGGAATTTACGCCCATGGACGCAACCAATTTAGCACCGGCGGCACTGCAATAGCCGCCGAAAACCGAACATTTGAATATGGTCTCGGGAGGAATTAGACCTTCCGCGCGCATTTTGGTTAATAGGTACATGACACCTTCATCATACACCAGGAAGCCGCGAAACCCGGCTTCGATACTGCGCATGATATCGGCAATATGGTAGGAAATGTGATCTGATCCGCGCAGTCGAAACCCCTGCAGGCCCCCCTCCGGGGTTGAAATTTCTTTGGATCCGACATCCCAGCCCTTGCGGTGGCCGACGGTCATAATTACTTCGATGTTGGCTTCATGAGCCATGGCCGCCATGGCTTTGAGTTCTTCAAATTCGCAATAGGTCGATCCGCCAACAGCGGCGATAACCCGGTGGACAACGATACCGCGACGATCGGCCTCGGCAATCATTGCCTCCATCGTCGATGCCCGCTCCACACCGGCAATTTCTATCCGATAATTGGCGCCATCGGCAAAAGCTTTTTCACTGGTGGGAAGGTCATGGGCATCCCGTCCGGGGATGCCCTCTTTTTCCATAAAATCGCGTATTTTTTTTAGTACCTCCGACATAAGTCTCTCCCTCTTTTATGATCCAAATCGATCGTTAATCTCTCCTGGGTTTAATTGCCCGCAGCTTTCTGCGATAAAAATGAATTAAATCCTAACAACATGATACTCCACGGCTTGCCGCGGAGAGATTTCATTTTTTCTGGGGTCTGATTAGCTATCAGCAAAGCGTTCACAATGTGTGACGTACATTCATAATTAGTGACTAACGGAAAAATTATCCTCTGTCAAGAACTTTTTGCAAAACATCATCAGATGGAGCAATTTCAGCCATTCATAAGCCACCTCCTATCGGGATGAGAATTTAAACGGTTCTACCGATACCACGAGGGCATCCTTCAGGGTTCAAATTTGATCGATGCCGTTGGCTTATGAATTGAAAGGATCGAACTGAGTATCAATGGAGTTTAAACTCTAATTTATTGACATCGCTAATTCAAATCGATTAGAGATACTAATAGTTGTTTAGATAGAAAATGGATAGGTAAATTCATCAATTTACCATTTGTCTGGAACCGGTGTCCAAGGTACCGCTGTTACTAGTTTAGCATTACAACAGCCATCCAAGAAAGGGATCGGTAGTGAGATCGAAATTAAAAGAGGGTCGCCGCAATGCAAGCGCAGAACCAATCTGATAATCCTGCTGTTGTAAAACCGCTCAAGACCCCCTCTCTGCAAATAATACTACTGACCCTTTGCCGGTTGCTATTCTTTACCGCCCAGCGTTTTGTCTATCCGTTTTCAATGGTCTTGAGCCGGGGGTTGGGGGTACCCCTTCAATCCATCACTTTTCTTATCTCGCTCAATTCAGCCACGTCCCTTTTGGGACCGATTATCGGTCCCATTTCCGATCGTCATGGCTACCGGCGTATGATCCTTTCCGCGCTTATTATGCTGACGATCGGGATGCTAGTGGGCGGCATCTTCGCCTATTTCCCATTGATGTTTCTCACTTTTTTTTTGACGGGACTTGGCAAAAGTACGATGGATCCCGCCATCCAAGCATATGTCAGCGACCGTGTGGCCTACCACCGCAGAGGGATGTTTATCGGACTGCTTGAAGTCAGCTATGCGGGAAGTGCCCTTATCGGCATTCCGTTGATTGCCCTATCCATCGATCAGATCAGCTGGCGTGCGCCGTTTTTCATCTTTAGTTTCGGTGCGTTGATCGGTTTTATTATTATCCGAATCACCATCGATGAAGATCATGATATCCGCACACACCAGACCAGTTATAATCTTTATCACGATCTCTGGCAGCCTGTAATTAAGGCGAGGCCTTCGTTCGGTATGGTGGGTTTCTTTTTTTTCTCTGGTATGGCTATTGAAAACCTTTTTGTCGTATACGGCCCCTGGTTGGAGACCAGGTTCGGGTTAAACGTTGTCGCACTGGGTCTGAGCGCTACCGTAATCGGATTCGCGGAATTATGCGGGGCGATTCTTTCAGCCTTAAGCAGCGACCGAATCGGTTTAAAACGGACCACTATTGTGGGACAGATTATCGTGATAATAAGCTACGCCATCATACCGATACTGCGGCTGTCGCTAGAAACCGTGTTGACCGGATTGTTCATCGTCTTTTTTATTTTTGAATTTACCATTGTGACGTCCATATCCCTGGCCACCGAACTACTGCCCGGCCAACGGGCCACCATG
>JASFFJ010000758.1:0-3815 GCA_050124355.1 Desulfobacterales bacterium
GGGCGTTGATGAAATCGATCAACTGGCGATCACGTTTAATCAGATGCTGGACCGCATCCAGAAATTAGTAACCGGCATCAAAGAGATGAGCGACAATATTGCCCATGACCTCAAAGGTCCGATCACCCGAATTCGCGGAATCGCCGAAATTTCCCTGACATCCCGATCCTCTCTAGCAGACTACGAGATTATGGCGGCCAGCACCATCGAGGAATGTGACCGGCTTTTGGAAATGATTAACACCATGTTGATGATTTCGAAGACCGAAGCCGGCGCCGGTCAGCTTGAACGCCGTAAGTTGGATATTGCCGGACTTGTTTGCGATGCCTGCGACTTGTTCCAATCCCCGGCCGAAGATAAAGACCTTAAACTGATTTGCAGAGCACCCGAAAACGTCATTATTTATGGCGACATGCGCCTGATTCAAAGGATGATTGCAAACCTGCTTGATAATGCTATCAAATACACACCTTCCAATGGGTCTATTGACGTTGGCCTACGTATTGCAGATGATCAGTCGGTTCTGATATCGGTAAAAGACACCGGCATCGGAATTTCAAAACATGACCTTGCCCACATTTTTGAACGCTTCTATCGCTGCGATCCCAGCCGGTCCCAGGCCGGCACCGGGCTGGGTCTCAGTTTTGCCCGGGCGGTTGCCCGCGCCCACGATGGTGATATTACCGTTACCAGTGCGCCGGACCAGGGAAGTGCGTTTACGGTGATGCTGCCACAAGGTCAGCCCGGATGAATTTCAGGGCTCCTGTCTTCAGCCGCAAAATTAGGGGACGTTGTTGATAAATATGACTTAATATTGTGTGTAAAGAGCCAGAATTTATACTATGAGAGATACGATGCTGCGACGCGATCGGTTGGATGCACCAGGTACTTTGCATCATATCATATTATTGTGGTTGGAATCGAAAAACGTCGGATTGTCGTCACCGACGTTGCCGACCGTATAAATTTTGCAGAGAGAAATCGACTTCAATTGGAGAATTGAAGGCAGGCATTCGTCGTAATGAGGCAGTGGTGCGGATACAGTCTGAATTGCGATTGGATTGGTAGATAGAAATATGATAGTTTAAGCCGAAGTTGCCAGGTGGATCGGTGCTATCAACCTCGGATATATCAATATCACAATATAAGTGAATAAAGAAGTCACTAAAATCAACAACGTCCCCTATTTTTTTTCAAGAACCCCTCGTGCCAACTCGTGGGGTATCATCTGATACAGAAGGAAATTTAACTTATTCCTTCCACTGTGCCTCTTCGGCAAAGAACCGATCCACAATTTTCATATAGCGATCTATCTTTTGGGTCCGATGAACCTTTTTTGCGATGTTGCGGCTGTCTTGAAAGGCCTTTGAAAAGTAGGTCCAGAAGCCTTTCATTCTGTTCAACAAATGGCCGGGACCAGAGAATACCTGTCGGTAATGTTCGAAGAGCTCATCGTAAAACTGTTTGAATTTTTCAACCTTATGTGAAATATCATCCCGGCCGGCTTTGATGATGGCCGGCAAAAACGGATTGGTTACGGCACCACGGCCGATCATCCAGCCGTCTATGTCTCCAAAGCGAGCGAAGATTTCCTGGAAGGTTTTCAGATCAGTAATGTCACCGTTGTAGATGACCCGGTGAACGGATTGCGCCAGACAGCGTTCAAATGTATCCAGATCTGTCCTGCCGTCATACATCTGGATACCGGTTCTGGGGTGAATGATAATTTCTTCCAAGGGATATCGATTAAATACCGGCATCAGCTTAAAAATATCATTGGTTGTCTTGCGGCCCAGCCGGGTCTTGATGGATAGCCGGTTGGGGATGGACGAAACGGTTTTCTCCAGAAAGGCATCTATTCTTTCCGGATAGGGCAGCAGTCCGGAACCGCGATGTTTTTTGGCCACCATGGGAAAAGGGCATCCCAGATTCCAGTTTACCGATGTATAGCCCAGATCAAATAGACGCTCCGCAAGGTTTATAAAATCAGCAGCTTGATTGCCAATAATCTGGGGCACGATGGGCAAGGTTGGGTTATTTTCAGGCAGGATATCTTTTAGGTGAGAGGGTTTAAAGCGATCGGCCGTCACCGTTGGAACAAACGGTGCGAGCGCATTGTCAAAACCGTCGAAATGCCCGGTAAATGTGTTGCGATAGATGTAATCGGTAAATCCCCGCAAGGGTGCGAGGTATAGTTGGAAGTTCGTCATCAATCACCTGAATTTTAAATGAAAATTAATGAAAAATCAGCGACCACCAGCAGAGCTGGGGGGTATGAGGATGGCCTCTGGAAGGGGCCTGGGTGGGCCATCTCTGCTGGTGACCGCTGATTTTAATAATATCTAATAACAGGTCGTGATAATTTGGAAAGTAAAAAACTACGACGTCACCCTTAGACGCCTTGCCTATGATGGCCTCCGACTCGTTCAAAATCCAGGTATTATATAAAGGCGTCGGTTAGGCGATCAGTTCGAAGGTGTTAGGATAATTTCTACGCGACGGTTTTGTTGTCGTCCTTCAGGGACATCATTGTCGGCCACGGGTTGATGCATGGAGTAGCCGGCGGCCGAAATTTTTTCCGGATTCACGCCCATCTTAACCAGTGCCCTCGCCACGGCTGCAGAGCGTGCAACTGACAAGCCCAGGTTGTCGATGTAAATATTTTCGATCTTCCGTCCCAATGGCTGGTTGTCGGTATGGCCTTCCACCGATATTCGGACTCCCTCGACTTTTTTTAGTTCTTCCGCAAGGCTTTTTAGCACCCCTTTCCCATTGGACGAAATATCCGTTTGTCCCGAAGCAAACAAAATTTTGTCCAAGAAACTAATGTTCATTCTGCCTTCCAACGCGTTGATTTTCATGTCTTTTTCGTTAATTATTTTGTTTAGCTGCGTTCTTAGCGTTTCATAAGACTTGTTGAGTGCCTGAAGCTTTTGTTCCTTTGCGACGGCCTCTTGCGCAACAGCATCCAGTTCAGCTTTGAATATCTCCAACTGACGATTTAGTTCTTGGGTTTTTAGGTTAAGACTCTCCTTTTCCTCCTCGAGATTGTCATTTTGACTGACCAGGGTCTGGTGCTCTTGCGTCATATTCTCAAGCTTCGTTTCCCTGTCTGCCAACTCCTGGTTTAATTCCTCAATTTGTTTTTTAGACGCCTGAAGCTGATTTTCGAGATAAGCTGATTTTTGGACAAGAGCCTCTCGGTCGTCTTCAAATGTTGCGATCGTCTTTTGCAGCTCCTGATTTTCATCGAGTGATGTTTGGTTTTCGCGCTCTTTTTGTCCGAGCTGTTCTTCCAGATTCTGAATCTTATCCTGAAGTTCCGTTTCTGTCGCCTTCAGTTGTTGGTTTTGCTCCTGGGAGGTTAACGCCATGGTTACTTCCTGAGCGAGCTGGTTTTCAAGGCTCTGAACCTTATCCTGAAGCGCTGTTTCGGTTATCCTTAGCTGTTGGTTTTCCTCGCGGGCGGTTTGAATCTCAATTGCATTTTGAGCAAGTTGATTTTCCAGACTTTGAACCTTATCCTGAAGTTCCGTTTCGGCAGTCCTCAGCTGTTGGTTTTCTTCGCGGGATAATTGAGCCTTGGTCTCCATTTGAGCGAGCTGATTTTTCAGACGTTGAATCTCATCTTCGAGTGCCGTTTCAGCGTTCCTCAGCTGTTGGTTTAGCTGTTGGGAGGCTAACGCCATGGTTTCTTTTTTGGTGAGCTGATTTTGCAGATTCTGGACCTTATCCAGAAGTTCCGTTTCGATCGTCTGCAGTTGTTGGATTTCCTCACGGGCGGTTTTCACCTCGTTTGATTTTGTGGCCAGCTG
>JASFFJ010000759.1:0-3804 GCA_050124355.1 Desulfobacterales bacterium
CCGTTCGCTGGGCAATTGCCTGGCGGTAACGTCCAGCCCGAAATGTTCATGGGCCAGTCGAACGGCTTCCTGCGTGCTGAATCGCGGCGCATGTTGTACGATGGAAGTCATATCAATAATTAACTAAAAGCCCTTAGCGGGTTTGACAACCTGTTGCAATAAAATGAAAGTTTTGGTGTTCAACAACTAGTAAATTTCAAATAACAAATCACAAATACCAAACAAATTACAATGACCGAAATTCAAAATCCCAAACAATTGGCGTTTGATCTTCTTGAGATTTGGATATTGCTATTTGGAATTTATTTGTAATTTGGTGCTTGTAATTTGTTATTTCCGTGTTGTACAGGTCAAAAATTACGAATTTAATAGTTTTATGGCTTTCGAAACAATGGCGGAAGCTTTGATGCCGTATTTCTTGATGACCAGAGATCCGGGCGCCGAAGCACCAAAACGGTTGATACCGATGATGGCGCCCGTGCTACCGACATATCGCTCCCATCCCATGCCAACGCCGGCCTCAACCGCCACCCTGGCTGACACTTTGGGTGGCAGCACCGAATCTTTATAGCGTTGAGCGGTTTTTTCGAAAAGCTCCCAGCTGGGCATACTGACTACCCGGGCCGCCACATTTTTCTTGGCGAGCAGTGCCTGGGCTTCCAGACAAAGAGAGACCTCCGAGCCGGTGCCGATCAGAATGACATCCGGTGTCTCTTGGGATTCCGATAATATGTATGCACCTTTGGACAGCATGGTCGCTGATGGGTACAAGCTCCGATCCAGCACCGGCAGGTTTTGCCGGCTTAAAATCAGGGCCACCGGTGCCTTGGTCGACCGGATGGCCAATCGCCAGGCTGCCGCTGTCTCGGTGGCGTCCGCCGGTCGAACCACAATCAAGCCGGGAATGGCCCTCAACGCCGCAAAATGTTCCACCGGCTGATGGGTGGGGCCGTCCTCTCCCACGGCAACGCTGTCATGGGTAAACACGTAAATCACCGGCAGCTTCATCAACGCCGCCAGTCGAATGGCAGGACGACAGTAGTCGGCGAACACCAGAAAGGTTCCGCCGTAGGGTTGCACCCCTTTGTGAAGTGCCATACCGTTCAACATAGCGCCCATGGCGTGTTCCCGTACCCCGAAACGAATATTTCGGCCCTCGTAAGCGCCTTTCTGAAAATCAAATGATGCTTTGAGCAGGGTGTTGTTGGACGGCGCCAGGTCGGCCGAGCCGCCAATCAATGTGGGCAGCTTGTCGGCGATGGCATTAAGAACCAGTCCGGAAGCGGCCCGGGTGGCAATCGGTTTGGCCCCTTTGAAATTTGGAATGCCGGCGTCCCATCGTTGCGACGATTTGCCGCTGATGCCGTCCTCCCATTGCTTTGCCAGTTCCGGCTGTTTTTTTGCGTAGGCAAAAAACTTCTTTTGCCAGGCTGCTTCGGCCTTTTTCCCTTTGTCCACACTCTTGCGGAATACCTTGAGCGCTTTGTCCGGAACGAAGAATTTTTCGGTAGACGGCCATCCGAGATTTTCCTTGGTCAAGCGGATCTCGTCCTCACCAAGGGGCGCACCGTGAGCGCCGGCGGTATCCTGTTTGTTGGGGCTGCCATAAGCAATGTGGGTCCGTATCACAATCAATGACGGTTTTTCTGTTTCGGCCTTGGCTTCCTGGAGGGCTTTCTGGATGGCCGGTAAATCATTGCCGTCGTTTACCCGCAGAACGTGCCAACGGTAGGCTCTGAATCGGGCGGCGACATTCTCGGTAAATGCGAGCTCGGTGCCGCCCTCAATGGATATTTTGTTGTCATCATATATACAAATCAGTTTACTGAGGCCAAGATGACCGGCCAGGGACGCCGCCTCCGAAGCGACGCCTTCCATGAGATCACCGTCACCGCACATGACATAGGTGTAGTGGTCCACAATATTCTGATTGGATCGGTTGAAGACCGCCGCCAGGTGATGTTCCGTCATGGCCATTCCGACTGCGTTGGCAAAGCCCTGCCCCAGGGGACCCGTGGTGGTTTCCACGCCGGGTGTATGGCCGTATTCCGGATGACCGGGTGTTTTGCTGCCCCACTGACGAAAGTTTTTGAGCTCTTTCAAACCGAGGCTATAGCCCGTCAGGTACAACAAGCTGTAAAGCAGCATGGAGGCATGGCCGGCCGATAGTACGAATCGATCGCGATCCACCCAATCCGGGTTCTTGGGATTGTGCTTTAAAAAGCGGGTCCACAGCACATAAGCCGCTGCGGCCAGGCCCATGGGTGCCCCGGGATGGCCGGATTTTGCCGCCTGAACGGCATCCATCGCCAGGGTTCGGATCGTATTGATACACATGTTATCGATCGACTTCGGGCTATTCGCAGCATTTTTCTTCATCGGTGATCTCTCCTTTCTGGGTGTTTGGGTATACCACGGCCTGCCATCCGTCAGCCTTCTATAGAATCCGAAATCCAGCCTAATGGGCCAGGTCAGAGCCCGTTAGGTATTCCGACAGCAGTAACAGTTTAATTTCGATATTCAAATTTAAAGTTTTAAACATTCTTATTGGGTTTTATCTCGGTTGGGTCTTCTGAATCTGAGTATCCAATATTTTGTTTTTGGTGACTAAATAAAAAATAAAATTCAGAACGATTCGCTTAAAGTCAGCCTTGTTAACGCGATTTCTGACATTTCTGTTGCATCTGATTTTACGACACATCAGTAGTTCTGAATTTTAGCTCAAAATCTTCTTTCGCTCCGGATCATACAGGGCACGACTGGATTCCAGCCGGGCCGGATAGACTTCTTTGTAGACCTCAATTTCGTAGCCCTCCCGGTTCGAAGCGATCTCCGCTGAAATATAGCCGTAACAAATGTTTTTACCAAGTGTATGGCCGTAACCCGCACTGGATGTGACCCCGATCACTTTGCCGCCATGAACGATGGGGGCACTGCCCTGAAGCATCAGGGGGTCGGTGGTTTCTAAGGTGAAAGTGCAGAGTTTCCATTTGGGGCCCTCGGCCTTGATCCGTGCCAATGCGTCTCGCCCGATGAAATTCTCCTTATCCAGCGCCACACAGAACCCAAGGCCGGCATCGAACGGGGTATACTCCGGGGTCAGCTCAGAACCCCAGTCGGCGTAACCTTTTTCCAGGTGCATGGAAGATATGGTGCGATACCCGGCGTTTTTGATGCCAAGATCTTGACCGGCTTCCCAAAGCGATTCATAAACATGGCCAGCAAACTCGGTGGGAATGTAAAGCTCATATCCCAGTTCGCCAACATAGGTCACGCGCCACGACATGATCGGCGCATATCCGAGCGTGAAATGCTGGCAGGTACCAAAGGGATATCTTTCATTGCTGAGGTCGGCCTTGGTCAATTTCTGCAGCAGTTCCCTGGATTTGGGTCCAATCACGTTGACAACCGCATATGCCGACGTCACTTCCTTAAATGAAACTGAACCGTCAGACGGCATATGATTATTTATCCACCAGGAAGCGCGCAGCCCAAAGGCGGTGCCCACTACCAGAAAAAATCGGTCTTCAGCCAGCCGCCCGACGGTTAAGTCACATTCAATGGTACCCCTTTGGTTACACATCTGGGTATAGATAATCTTTCCGACGGGTCGGTCAATCTGATTGACGCACAGCCGGTTCAAAAATGCCAAGGCGCCGGGACCTTCGACTTCAAATTTACAAAAAGAGGTCTGATCGATCAACACCACATTTTCCCGTGCATTCTTGTGCTCGGCAGCCACGTGCTCAAACCAGTTGGGGATTTCAAAGGTGAGGTTGTCTTTGGGTTCAACCCCCTCCGGAG
>JASFFJ010000760.1:0-3801 GCA_050124355.1 Desulfobacterales bacterium
GCTGTCATAGCAGACGGTGATATACTTGTGTTATTCCCTCCTATCTCAGGTGGATAACCTCACAAATCAGCATTCACCACATCAGTGGTTCTGAATTTAATCAAAATTTAAGCTTGATTCGGTCTAAGTGAAGTCCCAGCCACTTTCGTCTCAAGTCGCCGGTTTTTTTGGCATCTTTTTCTGTGAGGGCCTGATGGATTTCCTTATATTCATCGTGAGGCATTTGCACAAGGTCGCTCCAATCGCCGGTATTGAAAAGAGTGGCGGTGAGCCTGAGGGTTAAGTGGTACAAATGCTGTGACTGGTCTTTTAATACAGGGTTATCGGCCGCCTCATAGAGAATGTCCCGGAATTTGAGATCCAGCTCAATGAGTTTTTTGCTGTTCTGCGGCATTTTAGCAAGTTTTTTGCAAGCCTGAACGAGTTTTTCGATACCGTTTAACTGCGCAGGGTTGATATCTTCTGCAGCCAACCGACCGGCGAGGTCTTCGATCTCGGCTCGGATCTGAAAAACATGTCTCATCTTATGAAATTCTATCTCGGTGACGATGGCTCCGGTGCGGGGCACAATTCTTAATAATGCATTAAAGAAATTCGTTGCAGGGAATACGGTGCTGTAGCCCTGGCTACAGACCGTGCCTGCAAAAGACAAGAGCAGTTTATTATCGACAGGGAGGACGACAAGATGAATCAAAAAAGCTATGACATCATTATCGTTGGCGGTGGAGTAATGGGATCTTCGACGGCCTATCATCTGATGAAAGCCGATGAGAAACTCCGTGTCGCCGTTGTGGAACGGGATCCCACTTACGAGCGTGCTTCAACAGCACTGTCGATGGTTAATGTACGGATACAGTTCAGCCTGAAACAAAACATTCAGATATCTAAATATGCACTGGAGGTGCTTGATCACTTTGAAGAAGAAATGGTCGTTGAAGGTGAGAAACCGAGTATTCAGTTTCGGCATGAAGGCAATCTCTTTATCGTTGGAGAGCAGGGCAGGGGTGGCGCCGAAAAAGCGGTTGACATGCAAAAGGAATTAAACTGCCAGGTAGAATGGTGGTCAAACGACCAGATTAGGCAGCACTATCCCCTCTATGAGCCGGGAGATGCAGCCGGAGGTACATTTGGTGCGCAGGATGGCCATTTTGATGCCTACGCGGTTCTAATGGGATACAAAAAGAAAGCACGCTCACTGGGGGCGCAGTATATCACCGATGAGGTCATGAAGATCCTGGTCGACAAAGAGAAATTAACCGGGGTTCGGCTGGCTTCGGGCGATACCTTATCATCCGAAGTTGTCGTTAACTGCACCGGTGCGTGGGCCGCGAAGACCGCTGCAACCGCCGGGGTAACGCTTCCCGTGCAACCGGTGAAGCGGCAGGTCTTTGTGCTCGACACGGCCGTAAAACCGGATGGACCCTTGCCCTTGACGATTTTGCCGTCAGGGCTTTATTTCCGGACCGAGACCGGCGGCACCATCTTGTTGGGCAAATCGATGGATGAAGATCCGGTCGGATTTGATTTCGCCTGGGACGATAAGCGCTTTTATGACATTTTATGGCCTGAACTGGCCGAATTCGTACCCGCGTTTGAACGCCTCAAGTTGGTTCGCGGTTGGGCAGGCCTGTATGCGGTCAACACTTTGGATGAAAACGCCATCCTGGGGGAGTGGCCCCTGATCAAAGGACTCTATCTGGCCAATGGTTTCTCGGGACACGGTCTCCAGCAGGCCCCTGCCGTTGGGCGTTATTTATCGGAGTTGATTACCGGCATAGAGCCGTCACTGGATCTATCCCTATTCAAACCCGACCGGATCCTGAGTAACAGTCCGGTCAGCAATGGTGGCTGGGAGATCGTGTGATAGGGCAGAGCTGCAATTACACCAAAATACAATAACTCAATCTACGCTGACAACAAATTGTCACTACGGCGCTACTAAGGGCCTAATGGAGGACGAAAATGGAACCAAGAATGAAGGTATTGAGTGAACCGGAGATGCTCAAAATTGATCAGGCTTCCCGGGCAGTTTTAAAGGAGATCGGCACACTTGCAAATAATGAAGAGGCGCTGGATCTATTCAATCAGGCCGGTGCTCATGTCGATGCCAAAAAGAAACTCGTCAAGATACCCGATCATATCATTAACGATACCCTGTCCAAATGTTCATCCTATGTCAATCTCTATGATCGGGCCGGAGACACGCCCCTTATCATTGGCGGAGATCGCATCTATTTTGGTACGGTCGGTATTGCTACCAATGTCCTCGATTTTGAGACCAACCAATACAGACAAGTGATTTGCGATGATTTTGTGGACATCGTCCGCCTTGCCGATGTCCTCAACCCCCCGGATTTTATTCTGGTGCCGGCGACCCCCACCGATGTTCCATCAAAAATTGTCGATACCATTGAGACAAAGCTGATGCTGTTAAATACCAAAAAGCACTTTATCGCCGAAGCACAAAACGCCGTGAATTTTAATAAAAACGTTGCCATGGCAGTTGAAGTCGCGGGCAGCCTGGAAAAACTACAGGAGCATCCCTTTTTCTCCACCCTGGTGACGCTGAGCAGCCCCTTACATTTCAGGGATGACGGGGTTGAATTGATCGTCGAGTCTTCCAAATTGGGATTGCCGCTGTTTATTGAGTCGGGGCCTATGTGCGGCGGCACCTCCCCGGCCACCCTGGCCTCGACATTGATTATGGCAAATGCCGAACTGCTCAGCAGTTTCGTTCTAGCAAAAACGGTTAACCCCGAAGTACCCTTGATTTACGCAAGCTGGGCCAGAATTCTGGACATGCGCGCTGCTACCTGCTCCCATGGCGGACCCGAGTTTCCTTTATTAAGGATGGGAACGACTCAAATGGCGAAGTATTACGGCCTGCCTTCGGGGGGCGGCGGAATTTTGGCTGATACCAAATCCATTGATGTGCAGCTGGGAATGGAAAAAATGGGAACCGGTCTGTTGCCGGCATTGGCAGAAACCAACATGATTTCGGGGATGGGTCTGTTTGCCGACGAAAATGCCATCAGTCTCGAAACCTTGATCATAGACCATGAGGTTACCGGATGGATCAAACGGGTTTTGCAGGGTATCACGGTAAATGACGACACCACCGATCTGTCTGTTTTCAAGGAAGTCGGGCCGGGTCGGGATTTCGTTTCCTCACTGCATACCATGGAGAATTTTAAAAAGGAAATGTTTCTACCCGGTAGCATGGACAGGGGGTTTCTGAGGCTGGATAAAGACCCTGAAGAAAAGTCCATGCGTAAAAGAGCACGGAAGCTTTTTACCAAAGCGATGGCTGGCTACACACCGCCGGACTTGCCGGAGGATATCGAATCAAAGTTTGACGCTATCGTAAACCAATAACAGGATAGGAAGGATAAGGCCATGACTACCAACGAGAATTTAAGCCGTATTATCGAGGCAGTTATTAAAATAGATGCCGGACTTCTGGACACTATGATTGACGATGCATTGCAAGCAGGGCTTGATCCTCTTATGATTATCAATGAAGGGGTCACTGTTGGCTTACGTCAGGTCGGGGATCTTTTTGCCGAAGAGGAAATCTTTTTGCCGGAGCTGGTCCAGGCCGGGCGCTTGGTTTCCAAGGCGGTTGAGAAATTGACGTCCAAGTTTTCAGAAGAAAAGACGATCACCAAAAAAGGGACGTTCCTGATTGCCACGGTCAAAGGTGACGTCCACGATATAGGGAAAAACCTGGTCTCCCTCATCATGGCCGCATCGGGCTACGATGTTGTAGACTTGGGCACAGATGTTTCGACAGATGATATC
>JASFFJ010000761.1:0-3800 GCA_050124355.1 Desulfobacterales bacterium
TCAATGTCGATGACCTCCTGGGCAGATTGAATCTGATCGCGGATGCGCCGGCAGTTTATCAACGCCAACGGTCCGCCCGGCAGGTCCAGAAGGACCTTGGCTTTTTTGCGGGCGTTCTGGATTTAATGCTGCTGCTAAACGCCGAAAATCGGTTTTTGGCAGCTGCCATGACCCTCGTCAATGAGGCGGCGGCCCGCTATCAATGTGCACGCGTCAGTCTGGGGTGGTGTGAAAATGATTATGTCCACTTGCAGGCGATCAGTCACATGGAGCGCTTTGAAGGTAAGATGGATATGGTCACCTGTCTGGAGGTGGCCATGGAGGAAGCGCTCGATCAGGATGAAGAAATTCTTTTGCCCACCGCTGAGATAACCGGTGCCGTATCGCGCGAGCATGAAAAATATGCAAAAAAACAGCAGGTTGAACACCTGATCTCCCTCCCGCTGCGATGTAATGATCAGTCGGTCGGGGTATTGACCTGCGAAAGGGAAGAGGACCCTTTCACCGAAGACGATGTCCGCAGCCTGAGAATACTGGGTGATCAGGTATCCTGGCGGCTTGCCGAGCTGAAACAACGGGATCGCTGGTTCGGGGCGAAACTGAGGGATGGAATCTGCAAACTGGTCTCCGGTCTGCTCGGTGTGGAACATACCCTGACAAAACTGGTGGGCTTACTGACCTGTGGCTTGCTGTTTTTTTCGATCTTCGTCAAAATTCCCTATCGTGTCGAGGCCGCCTTCATCCTGCGGAGCGAAGACGTTCGACAGGTCTCAGCTCCTTTTGACGGATACATCGATACGGTTCAGGTTAAAATTGGTCAGAAAGTTGAACAGGGCGATCGCCTGTTGTTGCTAGACACCAGTGAGCTGTTGCTGGAAGAGTCGGCGGCCCTGGCCAATCAGATCCGATTTCTGCGCGAGGGAGAAAAAGCACGGGCCTTTAATAACCTGATTGAGATGAAAATCGCTCAGGCCCGGGCGGATCAGGCCCGGGCCAAGCTCGAACTGATCCAGCATCGTTTGAACCAGGCTCAGGTGAGTTCTCCCATAATGGGGATTATTGTCGAGGGCGATCTGGAAGAACTAAGTGGCGCGCCAGTCAATAAAGGCGATATCCTTTTTAAAGTGGCACGCCATGAAAACCTCTTTGTGGAACTCAAGGTTAACGAAGACGACATCCATGAGCTTTCTGAAGGGCAGTCCGGCGATGTGGCCTTTGTCAGCCGACCACAGTTGAAATACCCTTTCATGATCTTTCAAATTGATCCGGTGGCGCTTCCGGGAGATGCCGGCAATATATTTATCGCGCGGGGTAAGATTCTCGAGGCGCCGATGGAGTGGTGGCGGCCGGGTATGAGCGGCATCGCCAAACTCGATGTCGGCCGTCGCAGGATTATCTGGATTGTCACCCATCGGACCATTGATTTTTTCCAGATGCTGATGTGGTGGTGAAGTGACGATGAAAAAAAGATCATTTCGAGATGTTATGACTATTACTGCCTTGTAGAGGGCATAGACGCCAACTTCAGAAGTGACGGTGCTCCTGTCATTCCGGGATTGACCCGGAATTCAGAAAATATGCTGGATGCCAGAACCTTCATCCCGGACTTGATCCGGGACCGGCATGACAAAATCGGAATTTTTTTACGAAACCAAAAAAGTTTTCCAATGTTATTAACACCACGACTGGACTTGTCATTCCGGCCGCAGCGGAGCGGAGAGCCGGAATCCAGGAACTTCGGCAAATTCTGGATGCCGGATCCGTCATCCCGGACTTGATCCGGGACCGGCATGACGAAATCGGAATTTATTGCGAAACCAACACAGTTTTTCAATGTTACTAATACCACGACTGAACTTGTCATTCCGGCCACAGCGGAGCGGAAAGCCGGAATCCAGGAACTTCGGCAAATTCTGGATGCCGGATCAAGTCCGGCATGACACGAGGATCAATCATTGTTTTTTAGCATTACGACACGGCTTCAAAATCAAAAAACCTGAAACAAACAATGAATAAACAGCCAGCCGTTTATATCTTGGCGAGCCAGCGCAATGGCACGCTCTATATCGGTGTGACTTCAAACCTCGTAAAGCGGATCTGGGAGCATAAAAACAATATGGTTGAAGGGTTTACGAAGCGCTACACCGTTCATCGATTGGTTTGGTATGAGTTACACGATAGTATGGAATCCGCTCTTACTCGGGAAAAGCGGCTGAAAAATTGGAAACGCAAATGGAAATTAGAATTGATTGAGACGAGAAACCCTAAATGGCTGGATTTATATAATATGATCGTTTAACTGGATTCCGACTTTCGATATTGTGCCGCAGTCGTCAACACTGCGCATATTTTTGCTTACGTCATTCCGGGCTTGACCCGGAATCCAGAAATATCCTGGATGCTGGATCCGTCATCCCGGTCCCGAATTAAGTCCGGGATGACAGATCCGGGACCGGCATAACGCGAGGACTAAACATCTTTTTTAGCATTACGACACAGCTTCGTAAGCAAGAAACCTGAAAGAAACATTTCTGGATGCCGGATCAAGTCCGGCATGACAAAATCGGAATTTATTGCGAAACCAACAAAGTTTTTCAATGTTATTAATACCACGACTGGACTTGTCATTCCGGCCGCAGCGGAGCGGAGAGCCGGAATCCAGTTTAGTTCCGAATACTTTTGCTTCTGGATGCCGGATCCGTCATCCGGGTCATGGATCAAGTCCGGGATGACAGATCCGGGACCAGCATAACATGTGGAATAATCATCTTATTTGCTGTTGCGCCAGAGTGAGAGGCCTGAGGAAACACCCTGGAAGAGGGGAATTGATTATTGAAGATTTATGGATGTCGCTTCGCTCTGCCCTATTTTAAACCTTTGAACCCAGAACCCAGAACCTTGAACCTTTAGCCCTGAGCCTTTAGCCTTTCGTTTTTAACCTGGTACCAAAGTTCCTTTTTCGATCAGACTGACCACTGTTTAGACCAGAGACGGCCCTTATATGACAACCAGCAATCGGACATTCAGTGAATCCTGGCATCGGGTGGCAAACCTGCGGGTGGGTCTGCGCCAGGCCGTGCCCATCCGCAAGCAACTCTTCCGGGGCAAAACCTGGTACGTTCTGCAAGATCCCTTCAACAATCATTTTTTCCGAATAGGCCCGGAAGCCCATGGATTCATCGTCCGGTTAAGCGCTAATCGGACCGTGGGGCAGGCTTGGGAGGCGTGTCTGGCGCACAATCCGAGTGGGGCCCCCGGTCAGGATGATGTGATTCAATTGCTCTCGCAGCTTTACTACGCCAACCTGCTTGTCTGTGATTTGCCGGCAGACAGCAGCAAACTGTTCGAACGATACCGCAAGCGGAAGCGGCGAGAAGCCCGTTCCAAGTTGATGAGCCTGATGTTTTTCCGAATCCCGCTATTCGATCCCGAACACCTGCTGCGTCACTGCTCGTCTTTGGTACGGCTTTTGACCGGTCGTTTTGCTCTGATCATTTGGCTGCTGACCCTGGGATGGGCGGCCAAAACGATTTTTGAACAATTTCCGGCGGTGACCACGGAAGCAAAAACGTTACTGGTCTTCGACAACCTGGCGCTGCTCTATCTCAGCCTGTTGCTGGTTAAAGCCCTTCATGAGTTCGGCCATACCCTGGTTTGTAAGCGGTTTGGTGGTGAAGTTCATACCATGGGGATTATGCTGATTGTCTTTGCCCCGCTGCCCTATATGGATGCGACCTCGAGCTGGGGGTTTCGAAATCGCAGGCAACGTATCCTGGTAGCGGTTTCCGGCATGCTCTACG
>JASFFJ010000762.1:0-3791 GCA_050124355.1 Desulfobacterales bacterium
GACCCGTTGATCTATAACAAGGAGAACCTTTTGAATCCGTGGTTTGTGGTTTTGCGTTGAGATGGGTCAGCCCCAATGCATGAATTCTTGGAATACATACGTAACATGTCTAGAAAATGTCGGAGGCATGTATTCTCTGATTCAAACGCCTCTTTTCTAAAGCAATGGAGTCATAATGAAAAAAACAGCTAAAATCTATGTTGCCGGGCACCGGGGTATGGTGGGCTCGGCGATTGTGCGCAAACTCGGAATGGAGGGTTACACGAATATTATTACGCGGACCCATGAGGAGCTTGATTTGATCCGGCAGGGCCAGGTGGAGGCTTTTTTTAAGAAGGAAAAACCGGATTATGTGTTTCTGGCAGCCGCAAAGGTTGGCGGAATTTGGGGCAACAATATTTATCCGGCCCAATTTATCTATGAAAATATTGCCATCCAAACCAATATCATCCACGCATCCTATCTTTGCAACGTTAAAAAGCTACTATTTTTAGGCAGCTCCTGTATATATCCCAAACTTTGTCCCCAGCCCATCAAAGAAGAATTCCTTCTTTCAGATTATCTCGAGCCCACCAACGAACCGTATGCGATTGCCAAAATCGCCGGTATAAAAATGTGCCAGTCATACAACCGGCAATACAAAACCAGTTATATCAGCGTGATGCCCAACAATTTGTATGGTATCAATGATAACTTCAACCTGGAAACATCCCATGTCCTTCCGGCACTGATCCGTAAATTCCACCTGGCAAAGCTGGCGGTAGCAGGAGACTGGCAAGGGATCCAAAAAGATGAAGCCACCCGCGGTGCCATCCCCGCTGATATAAAAGCTTCTATCGGTCTGGACCCCGTCACCAATCAACCCATCAACTCATCAACCAGTCAACCATCTGTCATACTTTGGGGCACGGGTTCTCCCCGGCGTGAATTTCTGCATGTGGATGATCTGGCCGACGCCTGTCTGTTTCTGATGAACCACTACGACCAATCAGAACCGATAAATATCGGCTGGGGCAAGGATCAGACCATTCGGGAGCTGGCGCAAACGATTTCCGACGTTGTTGGATATCAAGGACCGATAAAATGGGATTCCGACAAACCGGATGGAACCCCCCGCAAGCTGTTGGATGTATCAAGATTATCTGAAAAAGGCTGGCAAGCGAAGATAAGCCTGGAAGAGGGGGTACGGGAAGTGTATCGGTGGTATTTGGGTGAGTAGGGATCGATGGAAGAGGGAAGACCGCTCCGCTAGGAAGATGGACGACAGCGGGGCGTTACGATAAAATCTTAGATCTTTCATCATTCTTTTCGAGACCTTTTTCATTTCACCCAGCGTCCTTCTTCCGAGCGAAGCGGTCGTCCATCGGTTTTGCCCGCCTCCAACAGCCGAATATCGGCCGTCTTCCTGGGGATTTATTTATGTCAGCGTGCGTCTGCGTGTTTCTGTGGCTAATATTATTTAACCTTGAGCTTCTTCAAGTTCCCTTCTTTTTCTGCGCTTTCAGGATCTTAGCCCAGGTATCGCGTAGTGTGACGGTCCGATTAAAAACCAGGGCATCCGGTCTTGCATCTTTTGAATCTACACAAAAATACCCCAGTCGCTCAAACTGGTACAGATCTGCTGGCTTTGCTGCGGCCAACGAGGGCTCCAGCTTGCAGTCGTTCAGTATCTCAATGGATGTCGGATTTAAATAAGCGGTGAACTCTTGACCGGCGTCAACCTCATTAGGATTCTCCTTTGAGAACAGATGATCGTAGAGACGAACCTGAGCGCCAATAGCGTGTTTTGCCGACACCCAGTGCAAGGTGCCCTTTACCTTACGACCATCGGGGGCATCACCGCCCCGGGTGGCCGGATCATAGGTGCAATGAAGTTCAATGACCTCGCCCGAATCGGGGTCTTTGACGACGTCCACGCATGTGATGAAATACGCGTATCGCAGGCGAACTTCCCGACCGGGGGCCAGGCGGAAGAATTTTTTGGGTGGATCTTCCATGAAGTCGTCTTGTTCAATATACAATTCCCGTGAAAACGGGACGTTGCGGGTTCCCATGGACGGATCTTCCGGATTGTTAACGGCTTCCAAAATTTCTTCCTCAGCCTCCGGGTAGTTATCGATGACAACCTTCAAAGGACGCAGCACGCCCATTACCCGGGGAGCGCATTTGTTCAAATCTTCGCGGACGCAATACTCTAACAGAGCCATGTCGACCATGCTGTCGGCTTTGGCCACGCCGATGCGGTCGCAGAAGTTGCGGATGGCCTTGGGTGTATATCCTCGCCGGCGCAGACCGGAAATGGTCGGCAGACGCGGATCATCCCAGCCGGAGACGTGACCGTCTTCAACCAGCCGAATGAGCTTTCGTTTGCTCAAGACGGTAAAGCTTAAATTCAAACGGGCAAACTCGATCTGCTGCGGGTGGCAATCAACTTCAAGATGGTCCAATACCCAGTCGTAAATTTCACGATTGGACTCGAATTCCAGGGTGCAATTCGAGTGCGTGATCCCTTCAATGGAGTCCGACAGGCAGTGCGTAAAATCATACATCGGATAGATACACCACATGTTTCCGGTACGATAATGGGACACATGTCTGATACGATATAAGGTAGGGTCGCGCATGATCATATTGGGGGATGCCATGTCGATTTTAGCCCGCAACACATGTTCACCATCCTTGAACTCACCGGCACGCATGCGCTCAAAAAGATCCAGGTTTTCTGCTATGGAGCGCTCCCGAAAGGGGCTGTTTTTGCCGGGCTGGGTTAAGGTCCCGCGGTACTCCCGGATTTCCTCGGCGCTCAAACTGTCAACGTAAGCGTCACCCGCTTTAATCAGTTGGACGGCATATTCAAAAAGCTGCTCAAAATAATCGGATGCGTAATACTCACGGCCCCCCCAATCATATCCAAGCCAGCGGACGTCCTCTTTAATCGAAGTGACATACTCGATGGATTCTTTGCTCGGATCGGTGTCATCATAGCGCAAGTTGCAGCGTCCGTTGTATTCGGCGGCCAGTCCGAAATTCAAGCAGATCGACTTGGCATGTCCAATATGCAAATAACCGTTGGGCTCCGGCGGAAAGCGGGTGAAAACCTTGCCGTCGTTTTTACCGGTTTTCAAGTCTTCCTCGATAATTTGTTTAATAAAGTTTGTAGACCCACCGGGCTCGGTGATCTTGTTTTCCTCATTAGTTGGATTTGGTGTTTTCATGGGTTTGTCCTTTAAATAAAATTCAGAACTCTTGACGTGTCGTAAATTCGCATGCAACAGAAAGATCTTAAATCGCGTCAACAACACTTAATTTGGGTGAATCGTTCTGAATTTTAGTTCTTATTTTTTATAAACTCTGTTGCATCTTGAATTTACGCATATTTTTACTACAAATTTTGTAGATCATTATAAATCAGGGCCTCCAGGAGAGTTTTTTCGTTATAGGTCAGGAGCCCTGGAATTATTACTGTCGATACAGCCTATCCTGATTTATCTATGTGCAAACGCTGGATTATGCAAGTAATTTTTTAATTTCAGGGAATTGTATTGCGAAAATAGAAAAATTGTTATTATATTAGAATCTAAATGTTGCAGGTGTCGCCATTCAGCTTAATAAATTACGAGGTCTGTATGGGGTAAAATTCCAATGACTGCTAAAAATAATCAATATTTTTCCAAAACCCTTGAAAAGGGACTGATCATATTAGATCTTTTCGACCGCGATCATCAGCACCGGGGTCTGACGGAAATATCCCGTCTGACAGGAATTAACAAAACATCAACCTATCGCTTGGT
>JASFFJ010000763.1:0-3773 GCA_050124355.1 Desulfobacterales bacterium
CATAGGTACGATAGACCCCTTCATAGAGGCCTGAATTGGCTGGATCAGGATTCAGGGTTGTCTTACCAGCACCGCCCGTCTTGTCGCATTCTATGAGTTTGGCGCAAGCGTCAAGATCCGGTTGAATTTTTGCAGCCACGGCAGCCAGCATGGCTGCCCCGATCGGTGAGGTATCCAGACGTTCAGGTACGACAACCGGAACACCGCTGACATCTGACCTGATCTGGGCCCACAAACGACTTCGAGCGCCACCGCCCAAAAGCAGAATTGACTCGATCGGGATACCCATGGATTTGAGTCGACCAAAAACATCGCGCATCGCAAATGCACAGCCCTCTAACACCGCCCGGGCCATATGGGCTGTGCTGTGAGCCGGTGTCAGGCCGTAAAAACAGCCCCGGGCGGACTCGATCCACTCTGGCGCCATAGCGCCAGACAGCGCTGGGAGGAATAAAAGGCCCTCACTACCAGCCGGAGCATTTTCAGCCAGGCCGACCATCTCTTCAACATTGCTAAGCCGGAATGTATCGACAAACCATTCAAGGGTACCCCCTGAAAGCCAACCCGGATTCTCGATAAAGTATGTGTCGCTAAAATACATGTGTGTTTCCACCAAGCCGCTGGGGTCAATTTTGGGACTGACATCAAGGGCACCGACGACCTCGGCGGTACCCAAAACACAGACCATACTGCCCGGCGCTATCAAACCGGCGCCTAGTGGGGTGGAGTAGTCATCACCCGTACCAACGGCGACCGTGATACCTTCCGGCAAACCACTCAGAGCAGCCCCTGATGAGCTGAGCTCGCCGGCCTTCTCCCAGGCCGCTTTTATTTTCGGAAGATGACGACGGTTAAGACCGAATGCCTTTAGAAGGGTGGCATCGTAATCCCCTTTTTCTAAAGAGTACAGCATGCTCGTGGAAGCCAGGGCGTGGTCGTAAACATGCTCACCGGTCAAACGAGCGACCAGATAAGACACGGGTTGATGGAAGCAGGCCGCCGTTTCGCTAGTCATATGGTTTTCCATGAACCATTTAATCTTGGCTGCCATATGGCCAGCATCCATTGTAATGCCGGTTATCCGGCGGAAGGCATCGGCGTCGATTCCTTTTAACGCCGTCACTTCCTTCTCCGCCCGTCGATCCATCCAAATCAGGCAATTATATATCGCTTGGCCGTCCTGACCGACAGGTACACATCCATCAAGTTGACCGGCCACTCCCAGTGCCCGAATCTCTGACGGAGAAATCTGCGCTTTTTTCAAGGCTTCAGCCACGGCGGAACGTAATCCTTCCTCCCAAAGTCGCGGATCCTGCTCGGCCCATCCGGGTTGGGGAAAAGAAGGAGCGTAACCATAGGTCGCTTCTCCCAATACCTTCATACTTTGATTGACAATCACTGCCTTTAGGCTCTGAGTACCAATATCGATCCCGACTATCATCGATTGCATATAGCCTCCTATTCGCTAATCAACGGTTACGGTCTCGCTTTCATCACCAGCCGTCTTCACCCGGAAAAATATTTTGATATTTAGCGGATTGACGGGGCGCCATCATCATTTCTTCAACTGTTTCACGCCATTTTTGATAATGGAGTGTTTCTTTGTGGCGAGCAGGATCAGATGTCGTACGATAGACTTCTACCAAGACAAAGCGACTGGGGTCATTCAATTGTTGAATGACATCAAATCGGGCGACACCCGGCTCATCAAGACTGTTACGGGCGTTTTCAATAGTGGCTGATTTAAAATCCTCGACCCTGTCCGGCTTTACGTGTACGAAGACATGAACGATAAACATTGTTGCACCCCCCTTTCAGACCATCTTGTTTGAGATTGCCAAGTAGATGTAATTCAATTTGAGATCAAGTTTCTAAATACAATGATAAGCTGCGCTTAGTAGTACCCAAATAGCTTCAACAAACCAGATTATATCAACTAAACACCACCTGATCCAAATGACCAAATAATTGGTGTTTGTTTTAAATTATTTTTTTGACGGGGTCAATTTAAAGTAATGCAATACAGAGCCAATTTTGTCGCGAAGATACTATGGTGCTCTCTCGAGTTCAGGGCAATTAAAAAGCTTTTGGGTATCTGCTTGCTCTGGACTCTGCCAATCTAAATCAAGGCGATCAGTATAGCATGCTGAAGGCTTTCAAATAACTCATTTCTACCTGCCGCACCGGCAGGTAGCAGCCTATCATCCCTGATAGACCTGTTCGACAATATCGGCCATAACGCAGGAAATATTATTTGCGGTCAGCAGTTGGATAATGTGCGGGATCTGATCTCTCTGTTCGAAGGACAGTTCGCTGAAACCCGGCCTTTTGTATATACGAATGTCGTTTTTTTCCAGAATCCGGACAGCCTCTGCCAAATCCCCAACCCGGAGTCCCAAAACGGTATAGTCTTCCATGTAAAAAGAGGGAAGTGAACTGTCGGGCAGATAGCTCGAGGCATCGATGTCATTTGGTAAGAGAGGTAAGCGTGGCATGGTTAGAGCTCTTGAAATGAAAAGACCGGAATTACATCCGATCTTTATTTGTATCTATCACTAAAAGACGTTTTGTCAGCAGGTACTTTCGAATCGGCATTTCGACATGTTCGGACCGTCACAGCAATACGTTCCGACCACACAACCGCAAGCGTCTACGACACGGTAACAGCAAGATTTTGCTGCAGACTTATCGCCTTTTTTCTTTCTATCTTTGTCGTTCATGATAACACCTCCTCGTAAATATGCATCTGTATCCATCTGAATATTATTGGAGATGCAGTAACTATGTGATAGTTGGTCAATCACAGGGTTTAACAGCCTCAATTGAGGTATTAAAGAAAGATTACGTATCGAATTCAGGTCTGATACAAATAATCAAACAAAGTAATTATCATTTCTTATCAGTCAAACATCATTGACCGTTGGAACCTGAAACTCCCGGTCGATGGACTAAGCGTCACGTCGGGATCAAGAATTTAATCTCTCCTGGGTTTAATTCCCCACATCTTGCTGCGATAAAAATGAGTTAAATCCTAAAAACATGATACCCCGCGGCTTGCCGCGGAGAGATTTCATTATCGATCATATAGTATAAATTACAGTTGTTATGCGATAACAATTGAATTTTATTAAAAAATCATTATATTTTAAAACAGGTTAGAACGCCGCAGATTCTTAGTTTGAGGATAAATTTATGTTTCTTTTTAAAAAATTAGTTGCCCCCTTTCTGTTACCACCTGGTTTATTCATTTTAGTACTGCTTTTATCCGGTGTGTTTTTAATTATTTGGCATCGTCGAAAAATTGGAATTTTTAATTTAGTTGTCGGTTTAATATTTTGGATATTTTGCTCCGCTCCGTTTTCTAATTTCTTGATGAGAGGTCTCGAATCTGAATTTCAAATTCCACAGCCCGTCAAAGGTGACGTTATTGTATTGTTAGGCGGTGGTAGTATCGATAAGGTCCCCGATTTTTCTGGTTCTGGTATACCAACGGACAGAATGATTGGAAGAATCGTGACCGCCGTAAGACTTCAGAAGTATTTGAACATTCCAATAATTGTATCGAGTGGCAAGGTACACAAAAACAGCAGTGCGGGGGCACTTATCGCCAAACGCTTTCTGATTGATCTTGGTGTCGAAGAAGGAAAAATAGTTATTGAGGATAAAAGCAGAGACACTTATGAAAATGCAAAATATACCAGAGAAATTTGTTTAAGAAATGGCTATAAAAACCCGATTCTGGTGACATCGGCTTCTCATTTGAAGCGCTCTTT
>JASFFJ010000764.1:0-3759 GCA_050124355.1 Desulfobacterales bacterium
AACAAAAAGGGTGCCGGCAGTAACATACTCGGGATATTTCATTTTGCCCATTTTACGCGTCTCTTCCTTGATAAGCTCAAGCCCAGGGGTAAGATCTCGGGTTTTCAGCTTTTTACTGAATAAAGTTGCCATGTAAAGCAACAACATAATGCTACCAATCGGCACCAGCGCCCACCCGTATTTCATCCAACCGGAATAAGTAATCGGGATGCCGTATTCGGTGAAGAAACCCATCATGATCACGTTGCGTCCACCGGCCGAGGGTGTCCCGGGACCTCCCATATTCAGGGCAAAACAGAGAGAAAAAAGCAGATATTTAGCCAGCGCAGGATCGTGAATCACCTCCCCCTCGGGGCTGTTTGCCTTCACCGATCCGAAGTAGACAGCCATCAGCACCGGCACCATGAAAGAACACATGGCGGGGGCCGACATAAATGAACCCACAACTGACATACTGAGGCAAAGAACGATCATGGGGACCCAAAAGCCTCTGGTCCATCCCAGCAACCAGACAGCCAATCGTTTATGAAAGTCCACCTCTACCACCGTTGATCCCAGAGCAAAAACACCCAGCATGAACATCGGTGCGTCGCCCGCAAAAGTTTTTCCAATCATGTTAAAAGGCAGAAGCCCGCAAAAGTAGGCCATCAGCGGCATCAGAATACCCGTTACCCCAATGGGCAGTGCCTCGACGGCAAAAAAGACAACCGCCATAGGCACAATTCCCAGCACTATCATCGTTTTAGCGGCCGCCTCCCTGGCGTTCTGGGCGATTTCCCAGTCGATCATCTTCTGAACATATCCGTATTTTTCCATTATCTCGACAAGAGACTGAGGTGTAGGCAAAATAAAGCCGATCAATATGAAAAATCCAGTACCAATTGCAATCCACAATCCTTTCTTTGCGAATATTCCGGTTTTTTCCCCATGGGTATCCATACGGGACTATCTCCTTTCTTATTTATTCAGATTCAGTTGGCTTTGATCAAATCGCAGATTTTTGCAAATACATCAGACAACCGCAATATTCCAACGACGTCATCACCGCTAGTCACAAGCAAAGAATGATAAGGATAAGCAACAAGCTGGTGAGTAGCCTCGCCCAGCGTGGCATTTTCATCAATATACTCTCCCTCCGAGGGGGCCCGCATAAAATCGCTCACTTTTAGGTTGGTTGCCCGTTTGCATACAAATTGCAGCGGTTCTGACCACAGGACGTTATCTTCCAGCATGGACCTTATCAAATCCGGACTGTATCCTGATCGCTGCAGAACTTCCATGCCTTCCACTTTTCCATAATTAGGTTCGAGGGCGACCAGTATGTCTTTCATGACTACCTTACTTACAACTTTCCCGCTCTCATCCAGCACCAATATGGCGCGATGCTTATGGCGGGAAGGATCAAGTGTCAATTGAGCCTTTTCTAAAGCGAGGACGGCCTCGCGCAAAGTCGCCTCCTGGTGAACCGCTGCATAATCTTTAAGCGGCACCATTAATTCTTTCACCTTTATGGTTTTCATCCTATCCTTCCATTTCCAGGTTTATACACAATAAAAGGATTTTTCTTAATTTCTGAGCAATTTTTAGTGCATTTCGGGCGCATTGGAAATCGCAAGCGGGCACTTAGTTTTCAACAAGGCGTAATGGCATCACTGCGAAGGGTAGATGCGGATTTATTCGCTCAGGGGAACGATAGGATGGCACTCGATCTTGACATCCGAAATCTCTTTGAAAGTTCCGATCACTTCCCTGATTTCTTCGATCAATCTTTTCTCAGCGCCAATGGCAGCCTCCGTCTCGATGTAGGCTATATGATCGTCGACGCAGACCTTAATGTCGGGGTCTATGTCGATTAGCGCTTTATGGATTGATGCGGACAGGGCCAATTCCTCGATCAGGCGTTGCGACTCAGAAGTTGTTTTGAATTGCTCCTTGGAGACGCAGTCGCAGATCATATCAACCGCATCATCAACCGTTATTTGCTTGATGTGAACGATCAAATCGTAGAGGCTGGGATCTGCCGTATCGACTCCGTAAAGTACTTGGCTCCATTTGCGCCGTTCTTCATCATCTTTTTCCAGAATTCGACGGGCTTCCTCAGCATCAATGCCTTTACGTTTCATTTCCAGCCGGATCCGATCTTCCATATCCGATAACACCCTGACTTTGAATGCGTGGGGGACATCTTTCACGAAAAAATGGCCGGCTAGGCCGTGATACGCGACGTTGTCCTCTTTTAAGTGGTTCAACAGGGCGGATTTGATGAAGGCAATATATTTTTGATCTTTGCGATTTAAACGTTTCAGGATGCCGGGAGCGTCATGAATGGCACGTACCAGCTTCATTTCAGGGATATTGTAGTCCTTTGACACCTCAAGAAGCAAATCTCTTGAAATGCATTGATAGCCAAGCTTAGCGGCAACTTTTTCAGCAATCTCTTTGCCGCGGCTGTATGATCCTCTCGAAATGGTAATAATGGCCATGTTTTCCTCCTGATAAAAGTCATTTACGAGGTTAATGAATGGCGGTATACAGTCCGCAACTTATTGCATTGTCAAACATATAGCATCATTTTGATCACACGCTTGGTAAACACAAGTGGATTGTATCCGCTCTGTAATTTGTTATTCAGAAATTGTTTTAGTGCAAGAACGATAGGGTGAAAGGCAAGTTACTTAGGGGGGGGCTGTGTTCATGGCATAGCATATGCCGTTTGCGAAGCGTATCGTGAAACTGGTCGATGTTTATGGAAGATTTCTCACTCATAGTGCAACTCTAAATCATACCTACAAAAATTTCAAGTATTTTGGGGAAAATACCGATTTTTATCCGAAGCCTCCGGACGTGTTCAGCAGGTATGCTGTATTAAATGCAACAAGCCGCTCAAGTACAAAATCGCTTGTCACGGGAACCATGCCTTAACTAAATGATGCAATAATTAACAATCACTATGGATCAATAAAATTTCTCTGGCCTCATCAGCGATCGCAATTTCGCTTCCGTAATCCCTGCTAATCTTGATAATACGCTCACCACCGGGAATTGATTACCGAAGGTGACTTATTTTAACAAAATTCAGATTTTGCCTATATATCCCTTGACCTTTTCAATAGCATCTTGTAATAAATGCATTTGTTTCTAATTATTTGTTGCGTTAAAAATCGCTGAATTTGATTCATCAAAATGCTATTTTAATTGATTTTACCGGAGGTTGAAAATGTTCAAATCAAAATCAACGCTGAATTTTGTGATGTTGTTCTCTGCACTCCTTGGACTGATATTTATCATTGGATGCGCAGGCTCGGCAGAAAAGCAGGAAATGTCGGAAATCTTGAATCTCTACAATAACGCTGTTAGTGAGTACGAAGCAGCGGACGACACCCAAAGAGCCCAGCTGAAAGAGAAAATAGACTCTTACAAGCTCAAATGCTCAGACATGATGAGCGAATTGGAGTTGAATGATAAGCTTACTCCTCAGGTCATGAATGAGCTGGAAAAAGAATACAAAGAAATTACGAAAAAATATGCATCACTGAATAGTTAATCAGTAAACTATCAAGCACATCTCAGACCATCCTGAACCTCCGATGTTGCAGGCCCCTAAGCGGGATGGCAGCGGATTTCCTTAATTGTGAGGCCGGTCCCGAACAAGCACCAACGAGCGTGTTCCGCCTCCAGAAAGCGCTCCATTGTGCGGGCGCCCTCGCGGCTGTTGAACAGCCGTCCGTAGAAGTGTTCGTTGTCGAGGAGGTCGTTGAT
>JASFFJ010000765.1:0-3757 GCA_050124355.1 Desulfobacterales bacterium
GTTTTGTCTGGACGCTTGGCCTGAAAACCTTTGTTTTTGGGGTGACCACAAACATTCGGGTCGCTTCAAATTCTACGACCCAGCAATCGTCCAGAAATTTGCCAATTGTAAAAGAAATGACAAGTTTTGAAATTATGTTGACATTATAACATATTTTGTTAGATATTCTTCACTTAAATCCGGCGATTTAGCATAAATTATTGGCCGTCAATTATAAATCGGGTTCAAATCAATTTTTTATTTAAGTGCAGGAGGTGCATATCATGGACAAGAAAGTTACTGTAGTCGGGGCCGGCAATGTTGGTGCGACCGCCGCCCAACGGCTGGCTGAAAAGCAGTTGTGCGACGTGGTTTTGGTGGACATCATCGAAGGTGTTCCTCAGGGCAAAGCCCTTGATTTGACTGAGGCGGCGGCCATCGAAAAACATGATTCCAATCTCACCGGAACCAATGGATATGATGAAACGACAGATTCGAACATTGTTATCATCACCGCCGGAATTCCGCGCAAACCCGGCATGAGCCGTGACGACCTTATCAGCACCAACGCCGGAATCATGAAAAAAGTCACCCAAGAAGTAGCCTCCCGTTCTCCTGACGCCACCATTATCGTTGTCAGCAACCCTTTAGACGCCATGTGTCATGTGGCTTATGATACCTGCGGGTTTCCCAAACAAAGGGTCATCGGTATGGCCGGCGTGCTGGATTCGGCCCGATTCAGAGCGTTTATTGCCATGGAGCTGAACGTCTCGGTTGAGAACACCCATGCGTTTGTGCTTGGCGGACATGGGGACACCATGGTTCCGTTGCCCCGATACTCCACGGTTGCCGGTATACCCATTACAGAACTTCTGGCGAAAGATCGCATCGATGCCTTGGTTGAAAGAACCCGCAATGGCGGTGCGGAGATTGTCGCTCTGCTGAAAACAGGCAGCGCCTACTATGCACCGGCTTCTGCTGCGGTAGAAATGGCCGAATCCATATTAAAGGATAAAAAGAAAATTCTTCCCTGTGCCGCCTATCTGCAGGGGGAATACGGTATCCAAGATCTTTTTATCGGCGTTCCGGTAAAGCTGGGGGCCGCGGGTATTGAAGAAATCATTGAGATAACCCTTACTGAAGAAGAACAACAGGCTTTGCAAAAATCAGCCGAGGCCGTTCAGGAACTCAAGAACGTTTTGAAGACCTTACAATAATGGTAAAACTATCCTGATTCAATTCCTAGCGCAGTCTTGGTACAATCATATAGGGATGTCGGAGCTCACAGCTCCGCCTTGAGCCATGATGTCAGCAGCAGGAGCTTTCTCCCCGTTTCGGTGGCATGTTTCTTTTGCGCCGCTGCGGCAAATTCATAGGCTTTTTCGAATTCGAGGGCATGCAGGGATCTTCTCGCTTTGGCGCGGCAATGGTGAGCGCTGGCAGACAGAATCATGAGCCCGGTAAGATCCGCGCCGCACCGCGAGCACCGTTTAGTTCTTCTAAATTTAGCCCGGCACACCGGGCAACGCGACGACGATCCATTTATATCCATTAATTATTCTCGACAAAAAAAAGAAGTTCCTTTAACTCCTCGCAGGCTTCGTTCAGGCCTGCGGTGTCCCGGGCGATGATGGCTGAATCAATCTTTTCGTGAAGATCGATAGCATCTTCCTGGTCTTCTGGATGTATCTGCCCCAGCAGCCGACGAGACCGTTCCAAAAGTTGGTTCGCATCGCGATGTGCCCTGCCCCACGGGGAGTCGAACTCGAGAATCTTGCTCGCCGATTCTTCCGTCGTGGTCTCTCCCCGGGACTCATGAATCGTTTCGAATGGAATCTCGATTACATTGGCCGCCGAACCCTCCTCGTTTGCCGGGTCAGCAGCTGCAAGGTCATCGTCCAAACTGTCAAATCCGGGTGTGCGAGCATCATATAGCGCTTCCAATCGTCTTCTGGCTTCCGCAATTTCCGCGTCACTTTTTGGTTGCAGGGCGTTCTCGATGGTAATTTGTTTGGTTTTCCCGGTCTCCTTTTCAATGGCGGTCACTTCCAGAATGCCGTCGATATCGAGGTTCATTCGGCATAGCACCGGGTTTGGTTCCTCGGTTGGTTTCAGCCCTTTGACACGAAAATGTCCGATCGGGATATTTTTTAGTGCATCCGGGTCATCGCCTTGATAAATATCGATTTCAACTTCTTTTTGATAGGGGACGGAAGTATAGTACGTATCCGTGCGGGTCACCGGCAGGGCTGTATTGGATCGAATAATGGGATGATAACAGTAAGGGTATTCAAAGCCGTCACGTTGCCCCAAATAGGAAGGGCCAAATGAATAGGGCGAAACGTCCACCAAAATCCGGCTCACCTCGCGTCCGGCCAGCCGTGATGCCAGCACACCGGCGCCCAATGCCACGCACAGGTCCGGGTGGACATCATGGCGGGGTGCGATGCCCGCACGTTCTTCCAGTACCCGGGAGATATAGGGGATCCGTGTCGATCCGCCTACCAGCAGGATGGCGTCGAGATCCCCCGACTGTTTGCCGGCCTTGTTCATGGCACTGGACACGCTCTCCAATGTGGATTCGACCAGAGGAGCGATCATGTGCTCGTATTCCTCCCGAGTTACTTCAGTCTCAAGGTGCAGTGGTTTACCGTCGATGTTAACCAGCGCCTCTTCCCGTATTTTGACAAACGGCTCAAAACTGAGCTTCTTCTTCGTTTCTTCGGCCGTCCACCAAAGACGGTTGAGGGCAAGCCGATGGTCGTCTTTGAGATTGACTCCGTGGCGTTCCTGAAACTCATTCACTAAGCGATCCACCAGTAGTTGATCGAAATCGTCGCCACCCAGGCGATTATTGCCGTGGCTTGCCAGCACTTCGGTGACATCATTCTCGATGGTGACAATCGAAACGTCGAAGGTGCCGCCGCCCAAATCGTAAACCATCACCGTTTGATTTTCGTCCGATCCGTAGCCATAAGCCAGACTGGCTGCCGTCGGTTCATTGAGAATTCGCACAACTTCAAGACCCGCCAGCTTGCCGGCCTCACGCGTAGCACTGCGCTGGGCATCCGAAAAGTATGCCGGAACCGAGATGACTGCTTTCTGAACTGCAACACCCAGTTTCTCTTGCGCCCATTGCGTCAATTCCCGCAGTAGGAGGGCGGATATTTCCGGCGGCGTAAATGTCATCTCACCCAGGGTGACGATCTCATCACTTCCCATTTTGCGTTTGATGCTACGGACGGTCCGCTCCGGATACATTAGCTGCTGGTTTCTGGCCGGTGCACCAACAAGCAGTTCATCCGTCTGGGAAAGACCGACACAGGACGGCAGCATGTTGATATTTCCGCTGCCGATAATTTTCACGTTGTCATCCATAAACACAGCGATTTCGGAATTGGTCGTTCCAAGATCGATGCCGACGATACACTCACCAGTATTCATATGTTCCTCCTTCGTACAAATATCATATATCCTCTATTCCTTCCCGAATGTTCGGGCCACTTTTACCTGGGCCGGCTGAAGAACCTCCGCCTCAATCATATATCCGGTTCGATATACTTCAAGGACGGTTCCATCCGGCACCTCCCCGGTTTCCTCGATGTCGGCGGCTTGCATGACCCGGGGATCGAACGGTTTTCCGTCACAGACAATTTCAGTCACTCCGAGTGTCTGCAAGGCCTCGTCAATTCGATCAAGTCCCAGTTGATACCCTTTCTTCAAGGCGCCGACGATGTCAAGCATATGACGATGATCGGCCGACCGATGGATGAAAATT
>JASFFJ010000766.1:0-3756 GCA_050124355.1 Desulfobacterales bacterium
TCATGATGACTTTGCCGATGGTGTCCACGTCGATGGCCCGGGCGATCGCCTCCCGGACCCGGATGTCCTTCATCGGGTTGACGGGCAAGTCGATGGTCGGGGATTTGTCCCGGTAATCCAGGGCCAAGACGAGGTTCAGCAGACTGGGTCTTGTGATCAGGTTGAATTTCTCATTGGCTTTCAGGCGGTCCGCATCGCGCACAGCCAGGTCCTGAATCACGTCGACTTCGCCCGTCAGGAGGGCTGCGGTTCTGGTGGCCGGGTTGGTAATTGGCCTGAAGGTGACCTTTTTGATTTTGGGTGAACCAAGGTAATAATCTTCGAAAGCGGCTAGCGTCATATGATCTTCTTTGACCCATTCCACCAGTTTATACGGTCCGGTGCCCATGGGCTTGAGGTTCAACTGCTCATCACCGACGTTCTCGACATATTTTTCGTTGAGAATATGAAATTCGGAAAGGTCCATATGCAAAACGGCGTAAGGCTTGGGCGTTTTAATTTCGACGGTGTAGTCGTCCAAGGCTTTGGCTTCGGCAATATATCGAACCAGGTTTGACATGAGTTGATTCTTACATCGCTCGATGGAGAACAACACGTCCGAGGCTTTCAATTCGTCGCCGTTGTGAAACTTCACGCCTTTTCTCAGTTTGAAGACCCAGGTCAGGTCATCTTTGAGTTCCCAGCTTTCAGCCAGGCCCGGCACAAAGTCCAGTTCGGCCGTTCGCCGTATCAAGGTGTCGTAGAAATGGTTAAACATGATGTTGCTGGTGAGCTCGTTGCCCTGTTGGGGATCTACGTGAACCGCGTCGGCCGTGAGAGCGATGTTGAGCTCCTTCTCCGCAGCCGTGGCTGTCAAGGGGGACAGTATCAGGCAAAGCATTGCCAGAACGCTCACGGCATAGCAGCTCAGTTTAAAATAACGCATCATCTTTTTTTCCTCCTTCATGGTTTTATTCCTCCGTTTAGTTCATTTACTTAATCTACACCATAACTTACTGAATTTAATTCGGAATAAGCATAATTTCAAACTAACAAAGCAGACTTAAGTTTCGCCGACCCGTTGGGACGGCACCCCTATCCTAATGCTGATTGAATCTCAATCTGATATCCTTCCGGGTCATAACAGACAAATGCCCGGATTCTAAGCTCCTCGCTGGTTTTTGGTGCTGTCAGTCCGTCCACGGCACATTCTTTTAGATACGAGTGCCAAGCGTCCACATCCGGAACTCTTATGCAGATCTGCACGGGTTTGATCGGATTGGCTTTATGCATTCCCCGGGATTCGTCCACCAATCCAACGTATCCGTCCGAAGAAATGCCATATATTTTGCACCAGCCTTGATCGATGGCCACCGAAAAGCCAAGTATATCCTCGTAAAACCGCATGGCGGCAGCAAGGTCTCTATAGTACAAAAAAGTAATGAGCTTATCCACTTTACCATTGTCAGGTCTGGTTATCGATGGTTCCATTTTCTTACGGTCCTTCCGCTCCTTGACTTAATAGTGAGCGCTTTGCCAAAAGCGTTCGGGCAATTCGGCACTTTTTTGAAATCCGGTGCGATCGAGCATCTTCTCGGCTTCCGATTGGGCTTCCGCGAGTACCGCAGCCTCGTTCACCGTTTGAGCCATACGGTTTTCCATCACAATCCGGCCGTCCACAATCACGGTTTCCACGTCGTGTCCCGAGGCCTGGTATACCAATCTCAGAGGTTCCTGCCAGAGGGGATACAGATGTGGCTTTTGGGCGTTAATCAAAACCACATCCGCTTTTTTGCCTTCTTCCAGCGAGCCCAATTCGGAATCCAATCCCAGCGCCCTGGCCGCATCGATAGTGATCATTTCCAAGGCCTTGCCTGCGGTAAGGACATCGGCGTCCTTGAAGTGGGATCGGTGGAGCCACAGCCCGATGCGCAGTTTTTCCAAAAGATCGTAGGAGCGATTCGGAGCACTTGCGTCCGTACAAAAGGCCACGTTGGCGCCGCGGTCTAACAGTTCGACAACCGGGCAGCGAGCGTTGATGGTGGCGTTGGTCATGGGGCCGCTCAAAACGTGGGTTCCCGTGTCCGCCAGAATGCGAATCTCCTCATCGGAAATCCCGGTCACATGAGCCAGGGAGAGATTGGGTCCCAGAATATCAAAGTGTTTGAATGCATAAAGAACGTCACCTTTGTAGGCGTGTCCGTGAACGGGTACGCCGAATTCTTCGGCGACGGCCTTCATGGCTGCGTTTTGCTGCACAAGCTCCTCAAACGTCAATCCTTCCCGATGCCCGACACCGGAGGGCGTGGGGTAACAAAGCGTCAGGCCGCGTTGTCCACCATGAAAGCGTTCGACCGCTTCTTTCGTGCGTGTGATAGCGTCCGCATGGGAAAGGATTTTTTCAGGGCCACAAGTATCACCGTCCCAATCCAGAAACCGTTTCGGATAGGGCGGGTTGGGCGGACCAATTCCAAGGATGTCTCTCACACCGACTTCAACCATACCTTCCACATGGGCCTGGGCATATATCAAATCGTCATAGCGCGGATAAGAGCCCAGCATACTCATGCCGGTGGTCACGCCGAACTTGAGGCGCTCCAGACCGGAAAGGCGAGCTTCAGCATACCAAAAATCAATCGTGGTACCCCGGAAATAAATGGTTTCCATAAAATTATCCCAATCGCCGACCATTCCACAACCGCCCGTGCCCAATGTCTTGGTCAATCCGTGGCCGGCGTGGGCGTGGGCGTCGATCATACCGGGCATTACCAGCCGTCCACAGCCATCTATGATCTTTTCCGCCGTGAAGCCTTCGGCCTCATCGGCCGAGCATATCACTCGAATGCATCGTTGGTCGATTCCGATCGAGGCATGTCGTAGCATGCGCCGCCGCTCATCCATGGTGATGATGGTGGCATCGTGGATTAGGATGTCAAGTTTCATATCATAGCTTTCACATGTTATACGCCAAGGAAGTCACAATGCTCTGGGAGGCATCCTCTATCTATCCTTTCTACCCTCAGTTTGTCAATTCGTTTCCAGGATTGGAGCATCGCCGGATGGAAGGATTGAAACAAGCAGGCGGATCAGTTCAGAAAGCGCTATCAGTGTCAGACGACGGTTATTTTACCGTCCAATCGTTACGGCGAATCGGACCGGGATTGTCATGGCGAAATGAGCTGAATACCAGCCCTTCAACACATGGGTGGCCAAGAAGGCCCCGCTCTTTTTCAGGCGAGCGTCGGTGCCATTGTCTCGCCAGGTATAGTTTTGCGCATTGTTTTTGAAAAACGGGCTGGTAGACGGACGTCAGGTCCTTTTCCAACGCATTCATATTCGATTTGTCCAAGTAGTTCTGTAAATAACCAGACCCCCGGTGCATGGGCCATAAATGGTGCCACATGGACGGGCACTGCGATGAATTCTGGTCGATGACAAAATGATCTAAAATGCCTTTTTTAACCCAGTTCTTCCATGCGAGGGTACTGTTTCCAAGGGGCGGCCCGAGTATATTCCCGCGGGGCGCGCCCACGGCCAGTAATAAATTAAGTTTATTTAAGCTCTCTTTTAGCTCAGTCATAAAAACGGTTAAGTATTCCCCCAGCAAATCCCGCCAGCGCGATAAATCAAAATCTTCAGTCCAGATGTCTTTGCCATATCTATTTAAAAACTCATCACGAATCGGTCGGTTGAATCCGAATTGATCGGCAACGTTCACCGGTCGTGATTGAGACCGAAGGCAAACGAACAGGCCATCGAAATCTCCTGCAGCCAATA
>JASFFJ010000767.1:0-3744 GCA_050124355.1 Desulfobacterales bacterium
TGTTTGGGATAGACAGTGCCATCCAAGTATGAATGGTGGATTTTCGAATGAACCCCCAGTCCGATAAGTTCATCCGGTTCGTAGCCCAGCATTCGATTGGCAGCCGGATTGATGAACGCCACTTTCCCCTCCAGGTCGACGCCAAAGATTCCCTCACCCGCGGAATTTAGAATCAGGCTGGAACGTTCCACGGCCGCCTCGAGCTGTTTCTGATTTTCCTGCAATTCAGCAGTGCGTTCGTCAACCTTGGTTTCCAGATTGTCCCGCGCCTTCATCAGCGCATGACTGGTGCGTTCTCCCAGTATCAGAACCAGCAATACCGCGCCCACAGAAAGAACCAGGGTAATTCCTAAAACCCCAAAAACCACCCGTCTCAACTGATAATAATCGGACATCGCTTCCGCCACATCGATCTCCGTTGCCAGGCCCAATTCTAAATCGGCGTTCCAGATCCAGGCGCCGAAGACCGGCACCCCGCGATAATCCCGGTATCCATTGGTATCGACCTCGATCTTCGAGTGGCCGGTGGTTTGACCGGCCTTCGCCATGTTATCCTTTAATTGAAGGGCGTGGGATGCCATCCGGGTGAAGGGCTGCTGCGATCTTTCGAGTTGGGGACGCTGCCCGGCCACCAGGTTGACTCCCGGGTCTCGAATGGCAACGTTTAAAGCACTCTGCTGATCTTCGCCAATCAATCCGATCCGGCGCAGGAGGTCGTCAAACCGGCTTACCGATAGCATTTCGCCATGCTCGCTAAAAGCATAAGTTTCTCCGGTCTTGTGCATGAAGGAAGGCGCCAGGAGCTGCGAGAAGTCCTGGGTAGGGTCGACCCGCAGGGTCATCACCGCAAGGCTCTGTCCGTCAGGACCCCGGATGGGTCCCATAAAGAACTTGGTCGCTGGATTCCGGGCTCTGACTGCCTGGGACGTTTTCCCAAGCGGGACATCGGATTCGATGGGCGGCACGAATAGGACTTCGCCGGCAAATGCCCGCCTGAGCAAATTCGGTCTCTGAACTGAAATGAGATTGGGAGTCCCGATATTGGTGTCCCGCATAGACCCGATGCTAACGCGATCCGCATTGATAATATAAAATCCTAAATTTGAAAAAACATCTTTGTTATTCTTGAAAAAGTCACGGACATCCCGCAAGGCATCGGAAGCCAACAGACTTTCACGGTCGGGTTTAACAGCTAGGAGGCGTTTAGCCAGGGTCACTAACTCAGGATTGCGTCCCAGCAGCTTGAGGGAGAATATTTTTTTCTCCACCCAGAAGTTCAACCGGTCATTAACGGTTATGAGAGTTTCGCTGAGGTCTTCGTCGACAGTGGTCAAAATTTGTTCCTTATTCTTATCCAGCGTATACCATCCCATCAGGCAGACAACGATGACGAAAAAACTCAAACCGGCCAGGACAAGTCCACGAAACCAGCGCGATCCAAAACTCAAGACCAATTGCTCTTTTTTCGCGACTTTGATGAGCACTGCGACCAGCAGACTGAGAATTAGGAAAACCCCGAGGCCGTATGCAATCAGACGACTATAGGAAATCGGGACAGCCGTTTGCGGAACGGCAGTATCTATAACGGGAACCCACTTCTGACGGATTTTGAGCTTTTCTTCCTCGGTGATGCTGGCCAGGGCTTTATTGAGAAGGCCAACCAGCAGCGGCGAATCTTTGCGGACGCCCAATCCCAGGTCGAGGGTAAATCCCGTGAACCCGACGACCTTGAGATTCATCAGCCCAAGCTCGGACATCAAATAGTATGCTGTTGGAGCAGCAGAGATGAAGGCATCGACGTCGCCCGCGGATAAGCGCATCAAACCATCGCGAACCGTATCCACGACCAGGTAGTCTAAATCCGGGTACTGCCGACGAAAGGGGACGACATATCCATAGTCTTTGACCACAGCTACGCGTCTACCTTTGAGCTCGCCGGGGTCCGAAATGGACGGGGCTCCTTGTTCGGCAATGATTACGATCGGAAAATCGAGGTAGGGATTGGTGAAGGTCAGCGAGTCGCGTTCCGAGCTTGTTGTTTCAGACAGCACATCGACCTCTGCGGTCTCCGCCAGACGCACCGCTTCGCTCCATGTCTCTACCGGGACACGTTCGAAACGAATCCCAAGTCTGGCTTCCAGCAGGTCGAGAATGTCGGCCACAATCCCGACGTACTGTCCCTCGCCGGTGAAGGCCTCCTGCGGCATCCAATCCGGGTCTCCCGTGAAACGGATCTTTGGGTGCGCAGCCAGCCAGGCGCTTTCTTCGGCCGAAAGGGGAATTGTTATTTTTCCGGCAGAGGTACCAGATAGCGATTCTTCATCCTCATCGAGCTGCCGTTTATCAAGCGCGAGCCATTTTTGCCGGATCTGGTTCATCTCCAGCGGTGTCACTTCGGCCATGGCCTTCATCAGCGCGGACTGCAGCAAGGGCCAGTCATCCCGTACCGCCAGTCGCAGATTCGTCAGGTCGGGATTTCCGAGTTTCACCTCGCCTGATATTTGAAGGCCCGCAAGCATATTTTTGTTGATCAAGGTGCGAATCACGGCCGCCTCACCTAAAGCGGCATCCGCCTTGCCGAAGACCACGGCCTTGAGGCTGGCTAGGGTACTCTCCACCGGCAGACGCTGGATCTGGGGGAAGGATTTGGTCAGGACTTCCTCATAAAAGAAGCCTTTGGGAAAGGCCACGGTCTTGCCGAAAAGCGCTTCGATGCTCTCATAGGCGTTTTTCTCATAACTGACCACGACATTGGGGTTTTTGACATAGGGCTCCGTGTACAGAAGGTACTTTTGACGATCCTCGGTTTTCACGATATTGAGCATCACATCCAGCTCTTTGCGTTTGATCAATCCCAAAAAATCATTCCAGCTCGGACCGGTGACATACTCGACCTCGAGGCCCAGCTTTTCAGCGATCAGATCCATGTAATCGATGGACAGGCCTCGGGGCCGCCCGTATTCAAAATAGTTGAATGGCGGCCAGTCCTTCTCGTTGTGCACCCGGATTGCGGGGTGCTGTTTGATCCAGTTCTGTTCCTCGACCGTTAAGGCGATTTCTGGGCGGCTTTGCTCCATCTTTTTTTCGGCAAAGGAAACCCATTGGTTTTTAATGGCATCGTGCTCAGCAGACGGTATCGAGTTGAGTGCTTTATCGATCAGATTTCCTAATACCGGCCAATCCTTTCGAACCGCCATGTGGACACTTGGCCCCCGAAAGGGGACTGCCGCCGCAGGTCTGATGCCCACGAGCGAAAGTTCCTTGATGTTGTAGGATGTGGAAATGATATCGCCGATAAAGGCATCCGCTTCGCCGGAAACGAGCTTTTTGAGCGCATCCTGAATCGTGGATGCCGTTGTCAGATCATATGTCGGATAATTCGATCGCAGCTCTGATTCAATGGTATATCCTTTGACAACCACGATGGTTTTATCCTGCAGGTCAACGATACTCGAAATGTTTTGGTTTTCGCTGCGTGTAAAGATAAATTCGGTTAGCTTGAGATAAGGTTCGGTAAAATGGACAAAGGCTTCGCGTGCCTCGGAATGATAAATGGCCGGTAAAACATCGATCTCATGGCGGCGGATCATGGCCAACAGCTCATCCCAGGAGGGACCTGTGATGATTTCCACCTCAATTCCCAGTTTTTCCCCAATGATCTTCAGATAGTCCTTCGCCAGTCCTGCATACTTTCCCGTCTCGTCGACAAAATCGAAGGGTGCCCAATCCATCTCGCCACCGACC